>JASHPP010000238.1 GCA_030038035.1 Trebonia sp. | reverse complement strand
CCTGCCTGCGCGGGTTTGCGGCACCCGGTGCTGCCGCTACGGCTGCGTGCCCAGCGTGACGGTCACCTGCGCCGTCTTGCCGTTGCGCCAGAACTCGACGGGCACCGTGTCGCCTGGCCTCTTCGTCAGGGTCACTTCCTGCAGCTGCACGTTGCTCGTCGCCGGCTGGCCGTTGATGCTGGTGATCACGTCGTCGGCCGCCAGGCCGGCCTTGGCGGCGGGACCGCCAGGCACCACCGCCCGCACCCACAGCCCCACAGGAACCTGTCCCTCCGTGCCCGCCTGCGTTACCGGGGTCGTCTGCAGGCCGAAGAAGGCGTGCGTCACCGTGCCGGTCGCGATCAGCTCGTCGGAGATGGTCTGGGCCAGGTCGACGGGGATCGCGAAGCCGAGCCCGATGCTGCCGCCGCTGCTCTCGCCGGAGGAGGACGGGACCGTGGCGCCGGCCGACGGCACCCCGATCAGCTGGCCCGCGCAGTTCACCATCGAGCCGCCGCTATTGCCCGGGTTGATGGCGGCGTCGGTCTGCACCGCCGACACGAGCAGCGCCGACTTGTCGTTCTCGCCGGGGACCTCGATGGTCCTGTCGAGCGCGCTCACGATTCCGGAGGTGACGGTGTCCGACAGTCCCAGCGGGGCGCCGAGCACCACGACCGCCTCCCCGACCTGCACCGACGATGAGGAGCCCATGGCGATCACGGGAAGCGAGCGCGAGGCGTCGACCTTGATGACGGCCAGATCGGTCAGCGGATCCCGGCCGGTCAGGGTCGCGGGCAGGGTCTGCCCGTCGGAGAATTGCACGTCGATCGAACCGCCGGGGCCGACGGCCGGCGCGATGACGTGGTTGTTGGTCAGGATGTAGCCGTCTGACCTGATGACCTCGCCCGACCCGCTGCCCGAGCCGCCGGGGCCCGTCACGAAGATCGTCACGACGGACGGCAGCACCTGGTTCGCGACCGAGGTCACGTTGCAGACACTGAGCGCCGACGAACCCGACGAGGTGCCCGAGGCCGACGAGCTTGTCGCGGCCGCGATGACACCCCCGATGACGCCACCGACGACCAGCGCGGCCGCGAGCGCGCCCACCGCCACCCACTTGTTACGCATGAACTCAGCTTCACCCGTTGCGATACAGTGGCCATCGCCCGGCGTGGGTGATGCACGCGGCCGGGCAAGGCCGGATTCTGCAGCCGGAGGTGGTCACGATGCCGGGCCTAGCCCTCGGCAGGCGGCTGACGGCGGCCTGCGCCGTCAGCGTGGCGCTGCTCGCGGGCTGCAGCAGCGCGAGCAGCAAGCCGGCGGTGTGCGCCGACCTGGACAGCCTGAAGGCCGCCGTGTCCGGCCTGAAGGACACGACCGTCAGCGCGAGCGGCTTTTCGGCGGTCTCCGACCAGCTCTCGAAGGTCCGGCAGCAGCTGCAGGCCGTCGAGAAGGACGCGAAGGGCCAGTACGCCACCCAGGTCGCCGGCCTGTCCAACGCGATCAGCAGCCTGTCCTCGAGCCTGGACGCGGCCAAGGCGGACCTGACCGCCGCGACGCTGACCGCGGTGGCCGTGGCGGCGGGGTCCGTGGTCACCGCGGGGCAGAGCCTGGTCACGGCCGTGTCGGACACCTGCTAGTGACGAGGGGAGCTGCGCGAAGGTGACCGGCGATGACAGGGCCGCCAGCCTGCGGGAGCTGATCGGGCCGCTGCGCGTCAAGCCCGGCTCCCAGGTCCGCCTGCCGCGGGACTTCGACCCGGCCTACAAGGCGGCGGGGCTGAAGAAGAAGGACAGCGCCGAGCTGCTGCAGGCCGGCATCGCCCTGCTCGCCGACTATCAGGCGCGGCTGGCCGCCCAGGACTCCTACGGAGTGCTCGTGGTCCTGCAGGCCCTGGACGCCGCCGGCAAGGACGGGACGATCCGGCACGTGATGAGCGGGGTCAACCCGCAGGGCGTGCACGTGTCGAGCTTCAAGGTGCCGTCGGCCGGGGAACTCGACCACGACTACCTGTGGCGCTGCGCCCTCCGGCTGCCCGCGCGCGGGGAGATCGCGATCTTCAACCGGTCGCACTACGAGGAGGTCCTCGTCGTGCGGGTGCACCAGGAAAACCTCGACAGGGAGCGGCTGCCGCCGCCGGCCTTGCGCAAGGGGATCTGGGAGCGGCGCTACCGGGAGATCAACGACTGGGAGCGCTACCTGACCGACAACGGGTTCAAGGTCGTCAAGCTGTTCCTGAACCTGTCGCGGGAACAGCAGCGCATCCGCTTCCTCAAGCGCATCGACCTGCCGGAGAAGAACTGGAAGTTCTCCGCGGCCGATGCCAGGGAGCGGGAGCGGTGGGACGACTACCAGCAGGCGTACTCGCAGCTGCTGTCCGCCACGAGCACGCCCTGGGCACCGTGGTACGTCATTCCCGCGGACCGCAAGTGGTTCGCCCGGATCTGCGCGGCCGCGGTCATCGCGCAGACCCTGATCGAGATAGACCCGCACTATCCCCGGGTCAGCCAGCAGGAGCGGCGGCAGCTGCTCGAGATCAGGGCCCAGCTCGAGGCGCAGGCGCCCAAGGGCACCGCCGCCGACCCCTTCGCGGCCAAGGGCTGACTAAGTACGATTTCTGTGATGAATACCTGGGACGCCGTCGTTGACGTCTCGAACGTGTGCTGGTCGCCCGTCCTGCCGCCAGTGGGCCGCAGGACGCCGGTCTGGCACAGGCTCGACCTCGTCCTCGCCGCCTGGCGCGACCTGCACGGCGCAGCCGCGCGGTTCACGCTCGTGGCCGACGAGTCCCTGGTCCGCGCCCTGGACATGGCGACCGGGTACCAGGGGCTGCGTGACACCGGCGAGCTGTGGACGCGGCCGATAGCCGACGCGCTGATCCTCGAGCTCGCCAGGGACGACGGCCTGCACGTCATCACCCGCGACCATTACATCGACTACCGGCTGCAGCATCCGTGGATCGAGAACTCGCCGGGCAGGTTCCACCGCTGGTCAGTGACGGGCGGCCGCGTCGGGATAGAGCCGCTGGACATCGTGCCGGCCAGCGCGCAGACGATCTCACGGGCGATCGAGGCCAGGGACCTGAAGCGGACCCGGCTGCACACCAACGATCCTGAGCACCGCAAGATTCTCGGCACCCGGTGGAAATGCGGCAACACGCTGTGCGCCGAGGCGGCCCAGTGGCAGGATCAGCTGCTCACCTGGCCGGTGGTGACCCCGGAGGGAACGGTCCTGTGCCCGTCGTGCAACCTCCCGCTGATCGCGCTCGGACCGCGCGATCCGCTGTATGAGGCGGTCGTCGAACTGCGCGACTCGCGCAAGGAGATCATGCGGTTCCCGCTCGAGGTCAACAGCCCGCTGATCGTGGGGCGCGGTTCCGCGCTCAAGGGCGTCGACCTCGCGGGCGGCCGGGCATCGTCGCATCCCGCGCTCATGCGGGTCAGCAGGCAGCATCTCCTCGCGACGATCGAGGACCTGAGCGGGACGACCCGGCGCATGGTCGTGATCGACCTGGAGAGCAGGAACGGGACCGCGGTGGAGCGCTGGACGGGAGCGGCCTTCGACCCGCCGCGGCCGCTGTCGCCCAACAGGGAGACCGTCATCGGGTCCAAGGACCGGCTCGTCCTCGGCGGCGCGATCAACCTGCGGCTGTCGGGCAAGCACTACGTCACCTATCCGGGCAGGGCCGAGCCCGCGGCGCTGGCGGTGTCCCACTGGCCTGGCGCGGAAAACAACGCGACCGTCACCGGCTGACGCCCGGCGGTCCCCGCTGCGGACGGCAGCCGGCAGCCGGCAGCTAGTAGAAGAACGCGACGGTGCGGATCTCGATGCTTTCCCGCGGCTGGCCGGCGGTCACGCTGGGGTCGCGGAACGCGGTGTGCGGGGCGCGCCAGGCGACGCTGTGGTCGCTGTCGTGCAGCTTGAACAGCAGCGCTTCGCCCGCGTGCATGCGCGGGAAGTACCACCAGCGGTGCGCGGGGTTGTAGGCGAACACGCTCGCCGCCGGCCTGGCGTCCGCGTCGGGGACGACGTCCGGCACGGTGTCCGGGTCGGGCAGCGCGTCGACGACCAGCATCAGGTTCGGCACGCCCTCGCCGTCGCCGGTGCTGCGGTAGTCACACAGCGCCAGCGGCCAGTCCTGGGGCGGCGGGCTGAACGGGCGCCACAGGCTGCTGAAGATGGCCCGCCGGAACGCCCTGCCGGGCAGCCCCAGCCTGTCGTGGAAGTCACGCAGCCGGCCGGCGGCACGGTCGGGGTGCACGTCGACGTGCACGTCGGACGCGGTCGGTTGCGCTCCGCCGCGGTCGTCGGCGGCGCTGCGCAGCACCCAGCCGACCGCGGCGACGTGGTCGGCGCCGGTCACCTCCGCGACCAGGCGCTCGGCCTCGCCGGGGTAGAGCAGGCCGACTTCTTCGGCCGCACGGAAGTCAGTCACCGCGCTGCGGTGGTCAAGCAGCGTGAACCCGGCCCGGTCCAGGCTGAGCTCCGCGCGGTACGGGCGCCCGTCGGCGACCCGCACCTCGTGCGGCTCGTACTCGGTGGTGCTCAGGTGCGAGCCGGGCGCCACGTAGAGCCGGTTCCGCTTCGAACCGGGCGCGACGTAGTTGAGGGTAGCGGTCACGGCCTCCATGTCCTCCACTATGCGCGAACGGGGCCGGCTTGGGGAGGCGCCAGGGATCGTTCGGGATAAAAGCTCTTGTTCTTTTGGGATCGAGTCATAGCAGACCCAGAAAAATGGCGCAGGTGAGGCTCAATCCCGGTGTGCACACTCGTCGGCATGAGCGAACTTTCGCAGGCGGCGGTGGCGCCTTGCGCGCTGCCCTGGGTGGGGGCGGCGCCGCGGGCGGGCACGGCGCCGCAGGTGGAAATCGTGGTCCCGGTGCGGAACGAGGAGCGGGACCTCGGGCCGGGCATCCGGCGGCTGGTCGCGTACCTGCGGGAGAGCTTCCCGCCCACGGCGCGGGTCACGGTGGCGGACAACGGGTCCACCGACGGGACCTGGGCGGTCGCGCGTTCGCTCGCAGACACGTTCCGCGAGGTGCGCGCCGTGCACCTCGACCTGCCCGGGCGCGGGCGCGCGCTGCGCGCGATCTGGTCGGTCAGCGACGCCGAGGTCCTCGCCTACATGGACGTGGACCTGTCGACCGACCTCAACGCGCTGCTCCCGCTCGTCGCGCCGCTGCTGTCCGGGCACAGCGACGTGGCCATCGGGTCGCGGCTGGCGCGCGGCTCGCGGGTGGTCCGCGGGGCGAAGCGCGAGCTGATATCGCGTTCGTACAACCTGCTGCTGCGGACCGCGCTCGGGGTGCGGTTCTCTGACGCGCAGTGCGGGTTCAAGGCGATCCGCGCGTCGTCGGCGCGGGCCCTGCTGCCGCTGGTCAGCGATACCAGCTGGTTTTTCGACACCGAGCTGCTCGTGCTCGCCGAGCGCGCCGGGCTGCGCATCCACGAGGTGCCTGTCGACTGGATCGACGACGCGGACTCGCGGGTCGACATCGTCTCGACCGCGCTCGGCGACCTGCGCGGCATGGCCCGCGTTGGCTGGGGGCTGGCCTGGGGGACGCTGCGGGTGCCGGTGCTGCGGCCGCCTGGCCCGCCCGGCGTTCCCTGCGGCTCCTCCCGCGCCCTGGCCTGGCAGCTGCCGCGCTTCATCGCGATCGGGATCGCGAGCACGGTCGTCTACGTGCTGCTGTACCTGCTGCTGCGCGGCCTGGTGACCGCCCAGGCGGCGAACTTCGTCGCGCTGTTGCTGACCGCGGTGGGGAACACCGCCGCGAACCGGCGGCTGACGTTCGGGGTGCGGGGCCGGGCCGGGGCGGCCAGGCATCAGTTCCGCGGGCTGATCGCGTTCGCCGCCTCGTGGGCGCTGACCGCCGGCGCGCTGGCGATGCTGCACACCACGGTCGCGGCACCCGGACGGGGCACCGAGGTCGCGGTGCTCGTGGTGGCGAACCTGGTGGCCACCCTGGTGCGGTTCGCGCTGTACCGGGGATGGGTGTTCGGTTCTCCGGCGCACTCGGCCTTGCCGGCGCCCTTGCCGGCGGCGGCCCCGGCCTCCTCAACTGCCACTGACTCACCTGGGAGCACTCGATGAGCGCCACTACGGCCCCGGTGCCGGTTTCCCTGCGGCCGGCGGGCCGGTTCGACGTTCGCGGGCTGCTGCACCGGTTCTGGCGCGGGCCGTCGCGTGACCCGTCGTGGGCGCGGCCGGGCCTGTGGTGCCTGCTCGCGGTCACCGCGGTGCTGTACCTGTGGAACCTCAGCCGCAACGGCTACGCGAACGACTTCTACGCCGCCGCGGTGCAGGCGGGGACGCGGAGCTGGAAGGCCTTCTTCTTCGGCTCGTTCGACTCGTCCAACTTCATCACCGTGGACAAGACGCCCGCGTCGCTGTGGGTGATGGAGATATCGGCGCGGATCTTCGGGTTCAGCACCTGGTCGATGCTCGTGCCGAACGCGCTCGAGGGCGTGCTGTCCGTGGTCGTGCTCTACGCGGCGGTCAAACGCTGGTTCGGCCCCGGGGCGGGGCTGATCGCCGGCGCCGTGCTGGCGCTGACGCCGGCGGCCGCGCTGATCTTCCGGTTCAACAACCCGGACTCGCTGCTCGTCCTGCTCATGACCGTGTCCGCGTACTGCGTGCAGCGCTCTCTGGAACGCGACAGGACGCGGTGGCTGGTGCTCGCCGGCCTGGTGCTCGGGTTCGCGTTCTTGGCGAAGATGCTGCAGGCGTTCCTCGTGCTGCCCGGGTTCGGGCTCGCCTACCTGTGGGCGGGACCGGCGCGGGTGCGGCGGCGGCTGTGGCAGATAGTGGTGATGGGGTTCAGCGTCGTGGTCGGGGCCGGCTGGTGGGTGGCCATCGCCCAGCTCACGCCGGCGGCCGACAGGCCCTACTTCGGCGGGTCGACGGACAACAACATCCTCGAGCTCGCCTTGGGATACAACGGGCTCGGACGGCTCGACGGGACCGAGACCGGGTCGATCGGGTTCAACAGCAGCAGCGTGGGCGGCGCGCCGACCGGGACAAGCTTCGGCGGGGTGACCGGGATCTTCCGGCTGTTCCAGTCGGAGTTCGGCGGGCAGGTGAGCTGGCTGATCCCGGCCGCGCTGGTATCTCTGGGCGCGCTGCTGTGGGTGTCGCGGCGTTCTGCCCGCCGCTCGGTGCCGCCGGGCGCGGCGGACGGGGTCGGCGGGCGGCCGCGGCCTGGGCCGACTTCCGCTGGCGGGGCTGTGCTCGGGTCATCTTCCCCGACGTCCCGGATGCGCGGGTTCGCCGCGATCTGGGGCGGCTGGCTCGTGGTGACCGGCCTGGTGTTCAGCTACATGGAGGGGATCATCCACCCCTACTACATGGTGGCCCTCGGCCCGGCGATCGGCGCGCTCGTCGGGGTCGGCGCCTCGTCGCTATGGCAGGCGCGGCTCGGCCTGGCCGGGCGGGTGACCGCCGCGATCGCCGTGATCGTCACCGCCATCTGGTCGTACGTGCTGCTCGATCGGACGCCTGCGTGGCTGCCGTGGCTGCGGTGGGTCGTCGTAATCGCCGGCGCGCTGTCGGTGGTGGCGCTGTTCGCGGTGCCTGCCGTGGCGGGCCTGTACGCACGCCGGGTACGCGGCGCAGGCGGTGAGTTCGGCGCGGGCGGTGAGTACAGCGGGGGCGGTGAGTTCGGCGCGGGCCGTGGGTTCGCGCGGGCCGGACGGCTGGGGCGGCCTGCGGCGTGGGCCGCGTTCGCGCCGCTCGGGCTGGCGCTGGTCGCCGGGCTCGCCGGGCCCGCGGCGTACTCGCTCGACACGGTGAACAGCACGCACACGGGGTCGATCCCGAGCGCCGGGCCGCAGGAGACGGGCGCGTTCGGCGCGCCCGGGGGCGGCGCCGGCGGGGGCGGGTTCCCCGGGGGCGGCTTCCGCGGAGGCGGCTTCGGCGGGTTCCCAGGCGGCAGTTCCACGGGCGGCAGCAGTTCCACGGGCACCGGCACCGGGTTCGGCGGGTTCCCGGGCGGCGGGTTCCCTGGCGGCGGTTCCACCGGCACAGGGACTGGCACCGGCAGCGGCACTAACAGCGGCACCGGCACTGGCGGCTCAAGCGTGCCCGGCGGCGGCTTCCGTGGCGCGCGCGGCGGGTTCGGCGGGACCGGCGGTGGCGCCGGGGCCGGCGGCGGCCTCTCCGGTGACACGCAGGTCAGCAGCACCCTGATCAAGCTGCTTGAGCAGGACGCGTCGAAGTACAAGTGGATCGCCGCCACGGAGGGCTCCCAGGAGGCCGCCCCGATCGAGCTGGCGACCGGCGGCGACGCGGTGATGGCGATCGGCGGCTTCAACGGCACCGACCCCGCGCCGACGCTGGCCCAGTTCGAGGCGATGGTGGCCGAGCACGAGATCCACTACTACGTCGGCCGCGGCACCGAAAGCTTCGGCGGCGGACCCGGCTCCTCCGCGATCGCCTCGTGGGTGGCGGCACACTTCACCGCGCAAACGGTCGGCGGCGTCACCGTCTACAACCTCACCCAGGAGAAGTAGCTCGACGAGAACCTGCATTGAGTGGTCGCTCATGAAGAATAACCGTCTAGACGCGGACGATACCCCCCTAGCGGCCACGGGCTCGGACGGCATCAGCGCGGACCGAATCGACGCGGACGACCTCGAGCCCGAGTCTTCTGTTAGCACGGATCGCGTCGCCCACTACGACAGATATCGGGAAACGGTTGAAGCCGAGTATCGTTCGGCCGCTGCGTACGCTCGGTGGGAGGCGGCCAAACCGAAGTTCGAGCAAGAGCGGGCGGACCACGGGCAGAAGTGGCCTGCAAACAAGCAGGACGCGACGGCGCCGACGACCCGGGAGACTCGCGATACGGTGGAGCAGGGATGCTGCCGGCTCCGCGAAATAGAGGAGAACATTACCACGCCGGCCACGGTCCGTATCGAGGCCGGAGAACTCCAGCGCCAGCTCGCCGGACTCGATCACCGTTGCAAGGGCCAAGACCGGATAATGGAGAAGGTGGCCCGGCAAATGGAGGCCCAGGCGGACCTCAGCGCGGCTGATGCGCTCGCTTCGGTCAAGGATGCGATCAGGTACACCTTCCAGTACGTCGAGGAGCACTACACCGAAGGAATGGACGCCGACGTCGGGCGCATTAGGGCCGCTGGGTTCGAACTGGCCGAACTTCGGAACTCATGGAACGGCCAGGAGTACAAGGGGATCAACAGCCGGTGGCTAATCCCTGAGAACGGGCAGCTGTTTGAAGTCCGGTTCCACATACGTCCCCACCCCACGCGGCGCACTGATCTACGGACTATCCGTAGGAGGCCACGATGCCGACGAAGATCGCCTACTACGCGATCGTTAATGAGTTCAGTAGCCGGGATCGCCCTGGCGGCGTCATTCGCCGCGTTCACGACGATGAGGGGCAAGAGGATCAGGCATTCACCCGCAACTTGACGTGGGAGCACACCCCCCTGCTGTACTCCTACGAGCGCGGGAACATGGACAACCAGATATACGAGATCAGCGAGGACGAGGCTAACCAGATCGTGGAGCGGATCCGGCGGACTGTTACGGGGGAAAGCTGAACCAGCGACCGCTCAGACCAGGTAGCGGTGTGGCTCCTTGCGGTAGGTCAGCCCGGCCGGCGTTCGCCAGGTGAAGTAGCCCTGGGCATCCTGGGTCAGCTGCCAGCCCGGCAGCTGCTTCAGCTGGTGGTGCGCCCGGCAGAGCGCGCCGAGATCGCACGAACACGTCCGTCCGCCGCGATCGTAGGCAATGGTATGGTCCTGGTCGCAGCGCGTGGCCGGCTGGCGGCAGACGGGGTTGCGGCAGGTTCGGTCCCGGGTGTTCAGCCAGCGGCGGAGCCGGTCGGGGACCCGGTAGCCGGGCACTTCCATCGCGTGGGCGCAGCCCCCGGCCGTCGTGTCCGCCGCCGCCCTGGCCGCCGCCTCGGCGGCGGCCAGGTTCGCGGCCGGGACCGCCCTGGCCAGCAGGTCCGCCAGTTTCCCGAAGTTCGCGCGGTCCTCGCCCAGGCTCATCCGCTCTAGTGCCCCGGCGATCCAGCCTGCCGCCTGCCCGTCGCTGCCGAGGGCGGCCGCCAGGCTCCGCGCGATGGTGACGGTGACCTCGCTGACCAGACCCGGAGGCCCGGCCCCGGCACTTCGTCGGGTGCGCAGGGTGGTGATCGCGATAGCGCGGCCTTCGTCGTCGGTGACGATCAGCCGCCAGGTG
>JASHPP010000237.1 GCA_030038035.1 Trebonia sp. | reverse complement strand
CTCGCCTACCTGCAGGAAACCGGCCGGTCGGCGCAGGACGTCGCGCGTGGCAACGCCGGCTGGCCGTTCCCGCAGGAGAACGATGACGGATCACGGCCGGCGGGCGGCTCAGACGGTGCTCCGCCCCGCAACGGCTCCCGAACCGTTGAAACCGGTACTCAGCCAGTGCGGCGTACCTTCATCGTCCAACCCCCGCGGATCGCCGATAAGGTGAGTTGAAGTAGGCCGCTGAAGCCCGACCCCGGGAGCTAGCGTGGAGAGCGTTGAGCGGTTTGTTGTTGCGCAGCTTGCCGCATGGGAGGTTCCCGGGTGCGCGGTTGCGGCGGTCCGGAGCGGGCGGGTTGAACTGGTCGGCGGGTGGGGGCTGCGGGACCGCGAGGCGGGGCTGCCGGTTACCCAGGACACGCTGTTCGCCATCGGGTCGGCGACCAAGGCGTTCACCGCCACGACCGTTGGCGCCCTGGTCGACGAGGGACTGCTGGAATGGGACCGGCCGCTGCGGGATTACGTGCCCGGCGTCCGGCTGCACGATCCTTTCGTATCCGACCGCCTGACGATCGTTGACCTGCTGTCGCACCGGTCCGGGCTGCCCCGGCACGACCTGACCTGGGTCGGACAGCCCGGCCGGTCCCGCGCCGAGATCGTCCGCTGCCTGCGGTTCCTGGCGCTGAGCAGGGACCTGCGCCAGGAGTTCCAGTACTGCAACCTCGGGTACCTGGTCGCCGGGCACGTGGTGGAGGCCCTCTCCGGCGTCCCGTGGGAGGGCTTCGTGCGCGCCAGGCTGCTTGACCCGCTGGGGATGCGCCGCACGAATCTGTCCGTGGCTGAGATGCTCGCGGACGACGACCACGCCGCCGCGTACACGCGCCGGGACGGCGTCATCGTGCCCGTGCCGCAGCGGCCGCTGCCGGCGATGGCACCCGCCGGCGCGATCAACTCCAGCGCCGCCGACATGGCCAGGTGGCTCCTGGCCCAGCTGGCCGGCGGGCAACTCGACGGCGCGGCCGTGATGTCACCCGACACGGCCAAGCGCCAGCTCACGCCCCACATGCTGAGGCCCGGCTCCGGGGAGATGCCCGGCCTTACCGAGTACGCCTACGGTCTCGGCTGGGCGATCGGCCGCTACCGGGAACACGAGATCGCGATGCACGCCGGCGGAATCGACGGGTTCCAGACGCACTGCATGCTGCTGCCGGACGACGGCATCGGCGTGGCGGTGCTGACGAATACGTCGGCCAGCCTGATGCACCTAGTCGTCGCCCTGCGGGTCCTAGACGAGCTGCTCGGGGCTGAGCCGCTGGATGTGTTCGGTTTCCTCAAGCCGCGCTTCGACGCCGGAATGGCCGGGATCCGCGAGGCCAAGGCCGCCCGCCGGGTCGTCTCGGGCGCTCCGCCGGCCCGCCCGCTGTCCGCCTATGCAGGCGAGTACGAGCACCCGGGCTACGGAACCATCGCCATCGCCCCCAAACAAGACGCCCTCAAGCCGTCCCTAGGCACCATGGACCTGAGCCTGGTCCACCGGCACTACGAGACGTTCGACCTGACGTGGCACGAGGTGGGCGATCAGCCGGTGATCTTCCCGCTCACGTTCCTGTCCGCCCCTGACGGCGACGTCAACGCGCTCACCGTCCAGTTCGAGCCAATGGTCGAACCGCTGCGCTTCGACAAGCGCCCGGACACGCAGGGTCCGGAGATCCTGAGCCGGCTGTGCGGTACCTACGCCATGGGCCCGATCGAGGTCACGGTCGCCTTGCGCGGCGAGCGCACGCTCAGCGTCACCGCGCCAGGCACCCCGCCCCTCGACCTGGAGCCCATCGGCGGCCTGCGCTTCGGCGTGAAGGACCGGCCCGCCGTCACGGCGGAGTTTGAGCTCGACGAGAACGGCGCGGTCGCCCGCCTCATCGCGCAGCCTCTGGGGATCTTCCTCCCGAAGGAGGCAGGCTAGCGACCGCGGCAATGTGCCCGCGTCGCCGAACAGACGCCGGATCCGTTGGGCCCGCGCCACCGGGAGATCACTCGGCTAGTAGCGAAGCGTCCATTTCGTCGGCGCCGAGCCTTGTCGGCGGCAGGCACGATGCCAATAATGAGCGCACGAGCCTTTCGTTTGCTGCGTACGACCTCCCTCGCCATGACACCTAGCCGACGAGCTGAACTGAAAGCCAGGAGCGCGATGACTAACCTGCCTCCAGGATTTCCTCCGCCAGACTACGACAAGGGCGTCCGCAGGATGCACGACACGAACCCTCGTCTTTGGGCGGTAATCGGCGTGCTCATGCTTATCGCGGTCGTGACCATTATCGTCTTGTTCGTGTTGAATCATGGTCAGCCCGTGAACGTGACGCCGACTCCTAATCCGCTGCAGGGTAGTTGCAACCCGCTGCAGCCGGGGTCACCTTGCTATGCAGGGTAATCTGCTGCGGCAGAGCTCAGACTCAGCCGAGACCGGCCGCGCCCTGCTTGCTACCTCCGCGGACTAGCTGGAGGTGGTGGTCGCGGTGCGCGACTGCCATTCGCGCTTAGTCAGCGCGTACTCGACCTCGCCGTGCTCAGCGCCTTCGATGGCGTCAGCGTCTGGACCGTTGTAGGGGGCCTGATGCACAAGGGTCAGGCCGCACTTTTCCAGCACGCGCCGGGACGCGCCGTTGACCGTCATGGTGTGCGCGAACACTCGCTGGACGCCGAGGTCGGTGAAGCCCATGTTGATCAGCGCACGTGAACCCTCGGTTGCGTAGCCCTTGTTCCACGCCGGCCTGCGCAGCCGGTAGCCCAGGTCAATGTTGGTGATGTCGCCGTCCGGACCGGGACGGAAGTGAAACCAGCCGAGGAACTCGCCACTGTCGGCGGATTCGGTGTGTGCCGCATGACCATCCCCGCCAACGCCGTCCTCGCGGAGCTGACCCGTGCCGAGGCCAGGCGGCACCCTCCCCGCACCCACGAGCGCCGCGCCGCCTCATGGGTGTTCACCGCCCTAGCGACAACGAAGACGGTCGACGGCGCCCGCCGGGCGCTCGCCGACTGCCCGGATGAGTCCGTCTGTTGCGCCGCCACGATCCTGCTCTGCCAGCTCGCCGAGCAAGCCGAAGGCGACACCGCCACAACCGAGGAGACGACCACGACATGACGGTTATGACCAGGATCGCGCAGCATGCGGTTGACAGCCAGATCCGCGCCCTGCAGCGCGAGCGCCGCGACTGGCTGACCGGGCGCTGCCTCCCTGAGGGACGTCCTGGTGCACCGGGCGCGGCCGGGGCACGCCACCGCCGCAGACGGCACGGACCACTGCTGCGAGGGCTGCGGCGTCCGCCCGGCTGGTCCTCTCGCGGCTCGGCCGGCTGACCGGAAGGATCACTTCATGACGACACACGCCGCGCAGCTGCCCGCGCCGCTCGCCGAGGATGCGGACACCGCGCGGCGCCACGCCGGCCCCTGTCACCTATGCCAGCGTGCGATCCTGTCCGGCATGCGCTACGCGCGCCTGGTCCCCGGCGGGCAACACGCGCACTCGTGGTGCATTGCCAGGGCAGCCAGGACCACCGCGATGAAGCCCGCGAGGCCGCGATGAAGGCGCTGACAGTCCGTCAGCCGTGGGCGAGCCTGATCATGGCCGGGATCAAGGACGTGGAAAACCGCACGTGGCCGACCTCCTACCGCGGCCCGCTCGTAATCCACGCCGGGCTCGGCCTGGACCACGACGCGTTCACTGTGCACGGCCGCCTGCTGGATGAGCTGCCGCGCGGCGTAGTCCTCGGCACCGTCGAGCTCGTCGGCTGCGTCCGCGGCCACCCGTCCCCGTGGGCCGAGGCGGACTGCTGGAACTGGCTCGTGGCCGACCCGAGGCCCCTCGCCGCCCCGGTGCCCGCCAAGGGGAAACTCGGAATGTGGGACGTGCCGGACGCCCTGCTAGCACCTGACCACCGCCTGGTACACCGCACAAACCCCATGACCGCACAAACCTGCGGCCAAAATCCGGGTTTACCAGCCGAGGACGGAGCACGGTGCCAGCGGCGCGCAGTTGAATAGACCCCATGGTGCACGCCGATTTCCCGGGACCCCATGGTGCACAGGGTGCGCGCGACGACTCGACCCGCCGCACCATCACCTCCGAGCTGGCCGAGATGCTCGCCGGCGCGCGACGACGCCGCAGATGGTCGCTGAGGGAAGCGGGCCGGAACGCCGGGGTCGCCCCCGGCACGATCGTCCACCTGGAGAAGGCACGCCGCGCGCCCAGCACCGTCGTCGCCGAGAACATCATCCGCGCCTACGAGCTCGCCCCCAGCGAGGCCGCCATGCTCCGCGCCGAGGCCGTTGAGGGTGTCGGCAAGGACTCGCCTTTCTATGGGAACCGGCTTTGATCACGCTTTCCATGGTGCACGGCAGGGCTGGGCGCTCCCTGCAAGCCGAATTAACCGAGGGCACCCGGCGTGTCTTGCAGCATTCACTGCAACTTTCTCGTAGTGTCCGATACATGACCCGCGAAGAAGCAGAAGCAGCGCTGCAGGCATGGGCGACCGTCCAGCGCGACGAGCTCGTCCAGGCCGCGCATCGGGCCGGCGTCAGCAAGAACAGGATCTACACCCTCACCGGCATTGCCCGGACAACGATCGACCGGATACTGGAGGCCCCCGTGGGCACACCACAGCAGAAGATCACCGCTTACCTGGAACAGTTCACGGCACAGTGGCCGAAGTACCAGCCGTGGAGCTTCGTCCTGCAACCGGCTATGGCCGACGCCTACAACGCCGACCAGGTCGCCGAGGCGCTCCTCGCGGACGCCGAGTTCCGCGCCCTCAAGCTCGGCACCTGGCTGAACACCCCGTCCGGGGAACTGCTGGCCCAGGCGGTCGCCATGATGACCCCCCAGCCGTACAGCGCCGATATCGACCTGCTCATCGGCGCGCTCAAACTTGCCGCGCAACGGCAGCATGACGAGGCGCGGCAGAAGCTCGCCGTCGGCCTGCTCGGCGGCGCGGTCCTCGCAATCGCCTTCGGCGCGGCACGCGGCTAAGCCGAAGAAAGAGGTGAAGAAGAAACATGAACCCGTTCGTCGCGACGATTGTCAGGCAGTCGGTCGCGCTCGGCCTGGCCGTCGGCCTGCTGGTGGCGCTCGGCTACGGGCTGCTGGCCTACGCCAATCTCCAGCACGCCATGACGCTGAACATCGCCCCCGAGGAACCGCCCGGTGAGTGAGGTGTCCTCGGGGGCCGAAGAGACCGCAAAAGAAACGGTTGGGTGACGCGCAATTCCTCCTGCTGGCCGCCCCACTAGCAGCAGGACATGCCCGGGCCTTGTGCTCGCTGGCCGTAAGCCGATGACGACGCGCTCGTCGCCGAAGTCCGCGACAACCTCGACCCGGCCTCCGATCGCCTCGACGTAGGAGGCCACGGTACCGAGCTCGGTGCGGGACAGGTCGCCCCGCTCGACGGCCGACACGCGCCGCTGGGACACGCGCATGGCCGCGGCCACGTCGGTCTGCGTGAGCCCGTGCTGCCTGCGGATCTCGGCAAGCCGGTAGGCGCGCTGCTCGGCGCGCATCCGCTCGCGGTGCGCGGCCACCCTCGCCTCGTCGATGCGCCCGCGATCCCGCGCCTCGATCTCCTCCAGCGTGGGCCAGTGCTCCTCAGCCATCGCCTCTCCTCATCCGCTCCAGGTGCTCATCGAACCTGTCATCTGCGAGCGGGATCATCCGCTTGTACCACCGGTCCCAGTTCCCGGCTTTGTCCCCGGCTACGAGCAGGATTGCCTGCCGCTGCCGGTCGAAGGCGAACGGGATGCGGACCTTGCTGCGGCCGGACGAGCCCGGCCGCAGTTCCTTCATGTTCTTGTGCCGCGACCCTTTGAGCGTGTCGGCAAGCGGCCTGCTGAGCGCCGGGCCTTCGTCCCTTAGTTCCCGGACAGCGGCGATGACCTGTTGATATGTATCGTCGTCCAGGTCGTTCAGCCATTCGGCGACCGCGGGATGCCAGATCACGGCCCATTGCACACGTAACAGTCTAGAACTCATGTGTGGTACAACGCAAACGTTCTAGGCTTCATTCCCCGCCGTTCGCCGCTGCGTCGGCGGACCGCGGGACCGCGCCGTCTGACCCGGCGCTTGGGCACGAGGAGATTGCGGTGCTGCGGCAGGTTTGCACCTATCGTGCACTGCCGCCGCCCCGCCGGAGTCCCATGTTCCCCAGGAAACGGAGGAGCCGCCGCAACGACGCGAGCGGCCACCCAGGAGAGGGAGCGGGACATGGCCAAGGAGAAAGACCCGGCCGAGATCATCGAGACGATCGCGCAGTCGATCAGGGTCAGCCAGCGGGGAGCACGCCGGGTGAGGGCGCACCGGTTCAAGGAGCTGTTCGGTTACCAGGCGCTGACAGCCCAGCGGCGGGAGAGGATCGAGCAGCTGATGGCGGAAGCCGGGATCGAGGTGCGGCCGGCCCTCAAGGACGCGGGACGCGACGACTGGCTGGTCATGTCTATGCCGCTAGAGGTCCCCGTGCCGGAGGCCAACCCAGACCCGGCACCGACGGCGGAATGGTTCGCGCACATGTCATCGGTGCGGGCGGACACCGAGCGGGAGGTCGAGATGCACTTTGCCTCGCCGCTGTTCCGGGAGGGGCTGGGCTACAGCGAGGAGCAGGAGGCGGCCGGGTTCGGGATCCGGTGGGCCAGGGGGAACTGGCCGGGAGCTTCGGCGATCTTTACTCCCGCCTGAACCCTGAGGCCGCCGCGGCAGCGCGCCAGGCTAAGATCAGCCGGCTGGGGGAGTCCCGGTGAGAACCACGGTCAGCGAGGTGCGCCTGCCCCGCTGAACCATCTGACAGGAGCCCGGCCAGCAGAGCAGCCGGGCTCCTGTCATGTCCGTGATAGCGGCCGCGCACCGGCGCCGGGAGAGCCCTGTCCGCGAGCCGCTTCCGCGCGTCCATGTTGCGTCCATTGCCTCTGTCGCGGCACGTCGCGGCCTGGCAGGCGGATTCGGCTGCCCATGTCCCGAGCCTGTCGAGCCGTTGGTAGACGGCGAGATGGAACGGGATGACCTCGTCCCTGAGTGCTTCCCGAGATGGCGGCCTGCCGAGGTAGCGCATCACCTCTGGGTCACTGTTCAGGTCAACCAGGCTGTCCGCGTCGTCCTCGGTGAACTGGCGAATGGCAAGTTGCGGTGTCTGCAGAATGACGGCCACCTCACCAGTATCCCGTGCTTCCCGGTCCTGCCTGAGGACTGAGGCTCCCGGGCACGCAGCGGTGGTTGTCGCGGTTTGCGAGCGGGTAAGTCGTACCCGCTGGGGAGGGATTCTGCAGTACAGGCACGATGCGGGGGGCGATACAGCGAGGCGGTTTGCCGGGGTCAGTGTCTGATCTTCGGCCCGCCCGCACGGTGCGGAAGTCGGTGGCTCCGTCTCTGATCGCCTGCCCGGCATCGACCACCAGACCAAAGGAACCAGGGGGACCCACATGTCTGGCACGACCGAAACCTCAGCGGGCAGCACAGCGATCCGGCCGTTCGCGGTCCCGAGCATTCCCGATGCGGAGCTCGAGGACCTGCGTGCGCGCGTCAGGGCCACCCGGTGGCCCGACCCAGAGCTCGTCGACGACTTCTCGCAGGGCGTACAGCTGCCGGTGATGCAGGAACTCGCCCGTTACTGGGCGAGCGACTATGACTTGCGCAGGTACGCGAGAAGGCTAAGCGCCCTGCCGAACTTCATCACCGAGATCGACGGGGTGGACATTCACTTCATCCACGTCCGCTCGCCGCAGGCGAACGCGCTCCCGGTCATCATCACCCACGGGTGGCCCGGCTCTGTGATCGAGCTGCTGAACGTCATCGACCCACTCAACAACCCCACCGCACACGGCGCGAGTGCAGCGGACGCCTTCGACGTGGTTATCCCGTCGATGCCGGGCTACGGGTACTCCGGCAAGCCGCGGGACCTCGGCTGGGGCCCCGACCGGATAGCACGTGCCTGGGAGGTGCTGATGGAGCGCCTCGGTTACACGCGGTACGTCGCACAAGGCGGCGACTGGGGCGCGATCATCACCGACCTCATGGGCGTGCAGGAACCTCCGGGCCTGCTCGGCATCCACACCAACATGGCCGGCGTCGTCCCCCCCGAAGTCTCGACAGCGCTGGCACGCAACGTACTGGGGGCCGGCGGCCCGCCGCCATCCGGCCTGTCTGAGGAGGAAAGCCGCACGTTCGCGCAGCTGAACTTCTTCTTCTTGCGGGGCGTCGGGTACGGGGTGCAGATGGGGACGCGACCGCAGACGATGTACGGCCTGGCGGACTCGCCCATCGCGCTGGCGGCCTGGATGCTCAACCATGATGATGCCAGCTACCAGGACATCGCCGACGCCTTCGCCGGGCACCCCGTCGGTCGCCTGACCCGAGACGAGGTCCTGGACAATGTCACGTTCACCTGGGTGACGAACACGGGGGTCTCCTCCGCCCGCCTGTACTGGGAGAACACGGTCGGCTTCTTCGACGTCAAGCACGTGTCCATCCCGGCCGCCGTCAGCACCTTCGCGCACGAGATCTACAAGGTCCCCCGCAGCTGGGCCGAGCGGGCATACCCCAAGCTCATGTACTTCAACGAGCTTGACAGGGGCAACCACTTCGCCGCCTGGCAAGAGCCGGCCCTGTTCGCCGCCGAGCTGCGCGCCGCGTTCCGGTCACTGCGCTAAGTTAGCCAGGGTGTTATCCGGATGGCCGTACCTTCCACACCCCGGCGGCTGCGGCAACGCCGCCGTGCGGCACCGGCACCCGGCAGGTAAGTTCTTCCACCTAACGGGCCTGTCTGGACAAGACGTACGACGAATGCCTTCATGGAAGAGGAGTTGTCCGCGGGGGTGGGGAGCGCCGCCTGGAAGGGGATCGCGGTCGTGCGCGCGTTCACAATCCACTCTGTCATGGGTACTGCCGCGATCGTCCTGGCTGGCTCAATGGTCACGGGCGGCTGCCTGGCGACGGAGGCCTCGGCTGCGGCGAGGACGCCGACCGGCGTGGCGTCGCCGTCGCCGAGCCGCCCTCAGGCGGAGTCGGCGTCGCCATCGCCGCCGTCGGTCATCTCGCCTGGTGGTATGGCCCCACCAGCCTGCCGATGCTGCTGCGCTGGACCGGCACCGCGTGGAAGCTGACGTCCGTCCCCTCGAGATACGACATCATCTGGGGCATTGCCGTGACCTCGGCCGCGAACGCGTGGGCAGTGGACTCCAGCACCTCCGACCAGACGACCATCCTGCACCGGAACGGCGGCAAGTGGAGCTAGCGCACCCACCAGATGATCTGACCCGGCAGCACAGGGCATGCGGGTGGCGCGGTTCCGGGCGCATTGTTGGCAGTAGTGCTGCCACGTCTAGATGAGTGATTCCTTGAACGTGGCTCGGAGACGTGGGGAGGGTGCCCATGATCGACTGTGACGAACGACCTGGACACCCTCTTGATCGCACTGTATGTGGAGATCGATGATCACGTGGCCTTGCCTGCCAGGAGCGGCCGGGGCCAGCCCAAGCGCTTGTCGGATGCGGAGCTGATCTGCCTGGCCGTGGC
>JASHPP010000023.1 GCA_030038035.1 Trebonia sp. | reverse complement strand
GCGGTCAGGCCGTTGTAGATGTTCTGCGCCCAGGAGAACCCCGACGCGCTCGTGCCGTCGTCCCAGGCCGGGTCCCAGGTCTGGAACGTGGACCACTCGGTCTCCCAGACCGGCTTGTCCCAGCCGGCCAGCGGGGAGTCGGGCGCCTCGGTGTAACCGTGGCTGGTGAACAGCGGGGTGAACAGGTCGGCCAGCGGGTCTGACTCGATGGCCGCCGCGTACTGCTGGGCGTAATCCCAGCCTTCGGTGGCACAGCATTCGGCCCGCGTGGGCAGGCCGGAGAAGGCCAGCGTCGGGCCGAGGAATTCCATGAAGTTGGCGGTCTGCGCCGGGGACATGATCATGCTGTCGTAGCCAGGGCCGATGTTCGCCTCGTTCTCGGGCCCGACGTAGCTGAGCGGGACGCCGGCCGCGGCGTAGTCGGCGGCGTACTGCTTGAGGTAATTGGCGTACGCCTGCCGCCAGTCGCCGCTGGCGCAAGTCGCGCCGGGGACACCGCACAGCGTGCCGCCGTTGTCGACGGAGTCGTTGGTCTTCATGAACGCCGGCGCGCTCCACGCGTCGGCGAACACCTCGGTGACGCCGAACTCTTTCCTGATCGTCTGGGCCAGCCAGAGCTGACCCTGGTCGTCGGCGATCGACGTGAGCGGGAGGTAGGCGGGGGCTGCGGTGGGGCTTGCCGGCGCGGTCGGCTCGATCGTGGTGCCGACGTCCGCGCTGATCTCGTTGCGCAAGATGGTCAGGCCAGCCCCGGTGACGGGGCTGTAGAGCAGGTCCAGCGCCTGCTGCCGGGTCGCGGCGGGGGCGTCCTGGAGAACCTCGGCCTGCCCGAAGGCCTCCGACGAGCCGAAGCCGGCGATCCGCTGGTAGGTCGTGGCGCCGTCGACCGTGACGGTCGGCGGCCAGGACGTGGCGCCCGCCGCGGGCGCGGTGGTGGCCTGAGCGGCGCCCGTCATCGCGACCGCCGCCAGCGGCACCGTCAGGACGAGGGCCGCGGCCGGTGCCAGGAACCGCGGTTTTGTGGGCGTGAGCCGAAGCCAGGACATCATGCGGTGCATGCCAGCCTCCTCGCTTTAGCATGCGGCGCGCCGCCACGACCCGGCGCTTGCGACCGCCGTGCCGCCTGATGACGCGCCGCCGGACGTTGCTCAACGTACGAAAACATTCCGAAACATTCAAGATGTAGAGCTGTCGAAATATTGCAGATTTTGCCACTTTTACTTCCGAAAATTTCGGTTACTGAGGGATCGCGGTCGCCCTGCGGCCGCGTGCCTGCCGGCGGACGGCTGTCGCGGATCGGGCAACCGAACCTTGTAAAGTAGCTTGATATCGAGATACTGTAGGTTGCGTACCAGGGGCAGAAACGGGTGCGTCCCCGGACGTCCGACCGCTGACCGCTGACCGCTGACCGCCGGCCGCCGGCCCTAGGCCGTCGTCTGCCATGTCGGGCAAACACCGGGGAATGCCGGGCAGCACCTGGAAACATCGCGAAAAGACAACGGCCGGCGACCCCCAAGGCCGCGACGCCGCCGGGAAGGCAGCGGACCGCCATAAGGGGCAAGGCCGCAAACGGGCCCGCCGCAAACGGGCCCGCCGTAGAGGGACAGGCCGTAAAGGGGCAAGGAGGCTCACGAAACGATGACTGCGAACAGCTTCGGCAGCCGCGCCACGATCGAGGCGGGCGGCGCGGCGTATGAGATCTACCGCCTGGCCGCGGTCCCGGGCAGCGCGAGCCTCCCCTACAGCCTGAAGGTCCTGCTTGAGAACCTGCTCCGCAACGAGGACGGCCTGAACATCACCAAGGCGCACATCGAGGCCCTCGCGAGCTGGGACCCCGGCAGGGAACCCGACACCGAGATCCAGTTCACCCCGGCCCGCGTGATCTTGCAGGACCTCACGGGCGTCCCTGCCGTAGTCGACCTGGCGGCGATGCGCGAGGCCATGCAGGACCTCGGCGGCGACCCGAAGAAGATCAACCCGCTCATCCCGGCCGAGCTGGTGATCGACCACTCGGTCGTGGCCGACGTGTTCGGCCGCCCCGACGCCTTCCAGCGGAACGTCGAGATCGAGTTCCAGCGCAACCGCGAGCGGTTCCAGTTCCTGCGCTGGGGCCAGCAGGCGTTCACCGGCTTCCGCGTCGTCCCGCCCGGCACGGGGATCGTTCACCAGGTGAACATCGAGCACCTGGCCCGCGTGGTGATGACCACCGAGGGCGGCGCGGGCGGGGCCAGGACAGCCTACCCCGACACGTGCGTCGGCACCGACTCGCACACCACCATGCAGAACGGCCTCGGCATTCTCGGCTGGGGAGTCGGCGGCATCGAGGCGGAGGCGGCCATGCTGGGCCAGCCGATCTCCATGCTGATACCCAAGGTCGTGGGCTTCCGGCTGACCGGCGAGCTGCCCACCACCGCGACAGCGACCGACCTGGTGCTGACGATCACCGAGATGCTGCGCAAGCACGGGGTGGTCGGCAAGTTCGTGGAGTTCCACGGCGAGGGCGTGTCGCAGGTGCCGGTGGCGAACCGGGCGACGATCGGGAACATGTCGCCGGAGTTCGGGTCCACGTGCGCGATCTTCCCCATCGATCAGGCGACCCTCGACTACCTTGCGCTCACCGGCCGGCCGCAAGCCCAGCGAGACCTCGTGCAGGCCTACGCGAAAGAGCAGGGCCTCTGGCACGACCCGTCCCGCGAGCCGCGCTACTCCGAGGAGCTCGAACTCGACCTGTCCACGATCGTCCCGAGCATCGCCGGCCCCAAGCGCCCGCAGGACCGGATCGAGCTGGCCCACGCGAAGACCGCCTTCCGCGACGCGCTGCCCGCCTACACCGGAGGCGGTGCGCTGAACGGCACGTTCCCGGCCTCCGACCCGCCGGAAAACGACGACACCAGGGCCACCAACCCGGTCCAGGTCACCCTCGAGGACGGCACGCGGACGACCGTCGACCACGGCCATGTCGTCATCGCGGCGATCACCTCCTGCACGAACACCTCCAACCCGTCCGTGATGATCGGCGCGGCGCTGCTCGCGAAGAAGGCGGTCGAAAAGGGCCTGAACCGCAAGCCGTGGGTCAAGACCACCCTCGCCCCTGGCTCGAAGGTCGTCATGGACTACTACGAGCGGGCCGGCCTGCTCCCGTACCTCGACAAGCTCGGCTTCAACCTCGTCGGCTACGGGTGCACCACCTGCATCGGCAACTCCGGCCCGCTGCCGCAGGAGATCAGCAAGGCGGTCAACGACAACGACCTGGCCGTCGTGTCGGTGCTGTCAGGCAACAGGAACTTCGAAGGCCGGATCAACCCGGACGTGAAGATGAACTACCTGGCGTCCCCGCCGCTTGTCGTCGCCTACGCGCTCGCGGGCACGATGGACGTCGACCTCAACACGCAGCCGCTCGGCACCGACACCGACGGCGGCCCCGTCTACCTGGCCGACATCTGGCCGGCCCCGGACGAGGTCGCCGCCGTTGTCCAGCAGGCGGTGGCCGCGGAGATGTTCACCCGCGACTACGCCGACGTGTTCGCCGGCGACGACAACTGGCGCGGCCTGGACGTCCCGGCCGGCGACACGTACGCCTGGGATGACGCGTCGACCTACGTGCGCCGGCCGCCGTACTTCGACGACATGCCGGCTCAGCCCGACCCTGTCACCGACATCCACGGCGCCCGGGTGCTGGCCATGCTCGGCGACTCGGTGACCACCGACCACATCTCACCGGCGGGAGCGATCAAGACCGACAGCCCGGCCGGGCGCTACCTGACCGAGCACGGCGTCGAGCGGGCGGACTTCAACTCCTACGGCTCCCGCCGCGGCAACCACGAGGTGATGATCCGCGGCACGTTCGCCAACATCCGGCTGCGCAACCAGCTGGCGCCGGGGACGGAGGGCGGCGTCACCGTCAAGGACGGCAAGGAGATGTCCATCTACGACGCGTCCCGCGAGTACATCGCCGAGGGCACGCCGCTGCTCGTGCTCGGCGGCAAGGAGTACGGCTCAGGCTCATCGCGGGACTGGGCGGCGAAGGGCACGGCGGGCCTCGGCGTCCGCGTGGTGCTCGCCGAGTCCTTCGAGCGCATTCACCGGTCCAACCTGATCGGCATGGGCGTGCTTCCGCTGCAGTTCAAGCCGGGGGAGTCGGCGCAGGTGCTTGGCCTTTCCGGTCATGAGACCTTCTCTTTCGAGGGCATCGAAAAGCTAAATTCAGGAATTATCCCGAACGAGGTCGTGGTGACTGCCGATGGCACCCGATTCAGCGCCATCGTCCGCATCGATACGCCGGGCGAGGCGGAGTACTACAGGCACGGCGGCATCATGCAGTACGTGCTGAGGTCGCTGCTCGACACGCGATAGCGTCACGGTAGTCCTGGTGTGCCGCGGGGCGGCCTGGCTATAGGCTCGCCCCATGGCGGCGGATTTCGACGCGGAGCTCACTAACCTGGCCGCGGATATTTTGCGCGATGCGGTCCGGGTTTACGACCGGGCAGATATCCAGCGATGGCTGGTGGGCTACAACCCGCTGCTCGCCGCGTGGCAGGTAGGTTCCGTGACCGGGGGATTCCCGGCCATGACGGGGGGATTCCCGGCCGTCACGGGGGCGTTCCCGGTAGTCACGGGAGCGTTCCCCGCCATCGCGCCAGGCCGCGGCGGCGAAGCGGAGACAAGCCTCAAGAACGTGTTCGGGGTAGGCCAGCAACTGCCGGCCGTCTGGCTGCCGCCGGCCGGCGACCTGGCCGTGCAGGCGCGGTCCGCGCCGCTCATGTCCAGACTCGAGGCGCTGGCCAGGTGGCTCGGCCCGCACGGCCGGCTGGTCACCGTGGACGACGCGCTGCCCGGGGCGGACGCCGCGGACGCGGCGCGCTGGCTCGGCGTCCGCCCCGGGTACCTGTCGTACCTGTGGGAGTACGCGCTTACCTCGGGATGGTTCGAGCTGGACGACGAACCCGACGGCGGCAAGACCTGGGCGGTGCTCGGTGAGACCGCGCGGCGCTGGGCGCAGGGCGACGACTCCGGAGCGCTGCACGTGTGGGCGGTGGTGTTCGCCGCGGTGCTGGCCAGCGCGCTTGACGTGGCCGCGTCCCTGGATCCGGCGGCGGCGCGCAAGCTGAACTTCCAGGGCCAGGGCGTGGCGGCGGCCGTGATGCTTTTCCTTTCCAGGCGGGCCGGGCTGTCCCTTGCCGAAGTCGGGGAGCTGGTCATGGACGGCGCGGTCGGCGTCCCGGCGTCAGCGCGCGCCCGGCGGCCATGGGACGCCTGGGTACGCGAGCACGGCGACCCGGCGGCCCTGCTGCTCGGCGAGCTCGCCGCGCTTGGCGCGGTGGTGATTCCGGAAACCGACGCCGTCGCCGTCCGGCTGCTGCCGCTGGCGCTGTGGGCGCTGCGCCAGCAATTCAGGCTGGACGGCGTCCAGGTCCCGCAGCTCGCGGGAAGCACCGCGTGGCTGAGGGCCGCGGACCTGGTCGCCATCTCCGAGGGCATCAGCGAGACCGAGTTCGAGACAGAATCCGCCGCCTGGGTGGCGGGCCGCGGCCCGGACCGGGCGGCGCGGGAACTGCTCGCGTTCGCCGCCTTCAGCGGCCCGCGGTCGCGGCTGGTCGCGGTCAACCTCACCCGGCGCATCGGGACAGCCGCCCAGCGGGCCTGGCGGGACGCGATGCAGCGCCCGGAACTGCGCGGGTACGCGCGGATCGCGCTGTCCGTGCTGGCCGGCCAGCTGCCTGACAGCACGCTCCCGCTGGTCCTCGACCCGGATCCGGACGACCTGACCTGGGTGGCCACCGACCTGCTCGCGCTCGCCTGCGGCGACGAATCCCCGGACCCGGAGCAGATAGCCGAGCAGTTCCGCGAGGCCGTGCCGCCGGGCGCGGAGTCGTGGATCTTCGGCCTGATGTCGCGCAGCTCGCACCCGGACGTCGTGCAGGTGCTGACGGTGCTGGGCCGGTACCACCCGGACCGCCGGGTCGCCAGGGATGCGCGGCGGGCGGCGCACGCCGCCGAGCGGAGCCGGGCCGCGGCCCGCGCCGAGCGGGTCCCAGCCCGCGCGGCGGGCCGCTAGGCTCGCGTCCATGGCCAACAACCCCTCCGGCCCCGACGCTTACTCCGCCAGCGCCGGCGACTTCCGGGACTTCGGCGATCCCGGCGATCCCGGCGATTTCGGCCCGGACGCCTTCGACGACGCGGACGCTGACGACTACGCGGCCGCCGACATCAAGGAGGCGCTCGGGCTGCCCGACTCGCTGCCTCCGATCCGGCTGCCGTCGCTGCCCGAACTTGCCGCGCAGGCCCGCAAGGCCCCGCTGCCCGGCCAGCTCGCCGCGCTCGCCGCGTGGATCGGGGAGGACGGCCGGGCGGTCACCGACGACGGCGACCTGACCAGGGCCGACTTCGCCGCGGCCACGAGCGCGCTCGGCGTGCAGGCAGCGGACCTGGTGTTCTTGTGGGAGTACGCGCTCGCCGTGGAGTGGCTCGAATTCGACGGCGCGGCCGAGGACCGGGTGATGCCCGGCGAGACGGCGCAGAGCTGGGCGGCCGACCAGGACGAGACCGTTTTCGACGCGTGGTCCGCGACGCTTGCGGCCGTCCTCGGCGAGACGCTCGAGGTGACCTTGCCCGAGCCCGGCTTGCAGGGGCTCGATTTCCAGGGCCAGCCGATGGCCCTGGCCATCCTGCTCTTCCTCGCCCGCAGGGAAGGGCTGTCGGTGGCCGACTTCACCGAGATCCTGTGGGAGAACTCGTCCGCTGACCTGCCCGAACGCGAGGCTGCCCGGGCCCGCGAACGGTGGGTGGCGCGGTACGGCGAACCGGCCCGGCTGCTGCTTGACAAGCTGACGGAGCTAGCCGCGGTGCGCGAGTCCGACGACACCGTGCGGCTGACCCCGCTGGCCCTCGCCGCGCTGCACGAGCAGCTTGTCGAGGCCGGGATCGACATCCCGCTGCTGCCGCCCACCGCGGCGGAGCTGACCGGCGCGCAGCTGCTCGCCATGGCCGAGGGCGTGGATGACGACGAGTTCGAGGCCGAGGCCGACGCCTGGGTGGCCGCGCGCGGGGCTGACCACGGGGCACGCGAGCTGCTGGCGCTCGCCGCCGCAGGCGGCCCGGGAGAGCGGATGCTCGCGGTGGCGGCCGTGACCAGGATCGGCGCCGGCGCCGGGCAGGCCTGGCGCGACAACCTGGACGTGCCGCAGCTGCGCGCCTACGCCAAGGCCGCGCTGGCCGGGCTGGCCGACGGCGAGGACGTGCCGGCGGGCCTGCAGCCGCTGCCCGCGGACGTGGCATGGGTCACGACGGACCTGCTGGCGCTCGCCTGCGACGAGGAATACCCGGACCCCGAGGAGATCGCGGCCAGCCTCCGCGAGGCCGTCCCCGCCGGGCAGGAAGCCGCCGTCTTCGAGATGATGTGGCGTGCCCCGCATCCGGACGTCCTGGACGTGCTGAACCACATCGGCAGGTACCACCCGGACAAGCAGGTGGCGAAGGCGGCGCGGACCGCGGCACACAAGGCGGCCGGCCGCCCGGCTCCGGGCGGCCGCTGACCGCTCGCGGCCGCGGAGTCCGGGCGAAAGAGATCATGTCCCACGTTGTCACCGCTAAGGTGTGACCGACGGGAAAGGGGGGCGCGCCGATGGCTGCTGAGTCCGGGCTTGCCGCGATAAACCACGTCGTGGTCCTGATGCTGGAGAACCGCTCGCTCGACCACATGCTCGGCTTCCTGTACACGAGCGACGGCAACGTGTCGCCGGCGGGCGACCCGTACGAGGGGCTGACCGGAACCGAGTCCAACCCCGATTCGGGCGGCAACCCGGTCACGGTCTTCCAGCTCACGGCGGACACGCCCAACCTCTACTTCATGCCGGGCGCCGACCCCGGCGAGGGTTTTCAGGCGACGAACGACCAGCTCTACGGCTCCGACACCGGGCCGGCCACGACGGGACAGCCGGCCACCTGCCAGGGCTTCGTCACGGACTTCACCTACACCCTCGGCTGGGAGCAGACGCAGGGCTGGTCCATCCTGCCCGGTACGGTCGCGAACGACATCATGGGCTGCTTCACGCCGCCGACCTTGCCCGTGCTGTCCGCGCTCGCCAGGGGATACGCGGTCTGCGACCACTGGTTCGCGTCGGCGCCGACCGAGACGCTGACGAACCGCGCCTTCACGCTCGCGGCGACCAGCCAGGGGCATATGGACGATGAGACGAAGACGTTCACCTGCCCGACGATTTTCGCGTCGCTGGCCGCCAAGGGGATCGGCTGGACGGTCTACGGGTACGACGCGCAGCCGCTGACCAAGGACATGTTCACCGACATCGCGCAGGCGGACGCGACGCACTTCGGGCTGTTCAAGGACTTCGAGGGCGCCGCCGCGGCGGGCACGCTGCCGCCGTTCACGTTCCTTGAGCCGAGCTGGACATCCACGGGCAACAGCCAGCACCCCAACTACGACGTGGCGCTCGGCGAGCAGCTCATCCACGACGTCTACGAGGCGCTGCGGGCCGGCCCCGGCTGGCCGCAGACGCTGCTCGTGATCACCTACGACGAGCACGGTGGCTGCTACGACCACGTGCCGCCGCCGTGGGGCGCGACGCCGCCGGACGACAACGTCGGCGAGTACGGCTTCACGTTCGACCGGTTCGGCGTCCGGGTGCCGGCGCTGCTGATCTCACCGCTGATCGCGCCGGGCACCGTGTTCCGCGTGCCCGCCGGCAGCACGCCGATTGACCACACGTCCATACTCAAGACGGTCGAGCAGCGCTGGGACCTGCCGCCGCTGACCGCCAGGGACGCCGCCGCGCCTGGCTTCGGCGACGTGCTGACGCTGACCACGCCGCGCACCGACGACGTGCTGGCGGGCGTCGTCGTCCCCGTCTCAGGCAGCGCGGGCCCCTCCGCCGGGCAGCTCTCCCACCTGGAAGCCGTCCGCGAGGCGCTGGAGGTCCGCTACGCCCCCGGCCCGCGCCCCGCCCCGCCGCGGGCCCCCCAGCCTCCCCAGCCCGCACCCCCTCCCGGCGGCAAGCGCCGCCGTCGTTTCCACCTGTAACCCCACGGCGGGGGCGACGGATCGGTCGCGGCCTAGGTCAGGGGCCGGTCTCGGGCGCATGCAGCGGGTCGTGCAGCAGCCCCCCGAGGACATCGCCGCCCAGCGTGGCGAGCAGGTCGGCGGTGAAGGCGCCGTCGATGAGAATGAACGCCATCCGCGCTGTCCGGCCGCTGCGGTTCTCCCAGCGGTGCGCCGTGCCGCGCTGCACGACCACGTCGCCTGGGCCGAGCGTGGTCTCGCTGTCATCGAGCACGAGCACGACCTCGCCCTCCAGCACGATGCCGTAGTCCACGGACTGGGTGCGGTGCGTGGGGGAGACCACGCCGGGCGGGAACTCGTTGACCCGGATCTTGGTGCCGTTCTGAACGGGCGGCACCGATAGCGCGCCGGCGGTCGGATCGGGCTCGGCCGCCGCGATCGGTGCGGGCATCGCGCCGGTGCCCCAGATCTCGTAGAACAGCGCTCCGTCAGGCGCGGTGCGGACCACCGGCACCAGGCCGTCCTGCACGAAGACGGAGACGCCGCGCTGGTCGTGTCCGGTCACGACGCGACGGGGGATGGTCGCCATGGCTGCCTCCAGGCGGGTTCAGGGATGGCTGGGCACTCCGCAATCCATCTCAGCACGGTGGCGCGCCGTGGTCACGCCGTCGGCGTCCAGCGTCATGGGCTGATGACACTATCTGAGACCGCCGCTTGGCAGCCGTCAGGGCTCCAGCCAGCGTGTGGTCATCCGTTCCGGTGTCCGGTGGTTCATGCTAGACCCGCCCTGGCGTGATAGTTACTGGGGGGAGAGGCAACCGTTTAAGGGGCGTGGTGTCAATGCGTGCGATCGTTGTCGACAAGCTCGGCGGGCCCGAGGTCCTGCGGATCGCGGACCGCGACGACCCGGTGCCGCGGCCCGGCCAGCTCGTCGTGCGGGTGGCGGCGGCCGGGGTCAACTTCATGGACACCTACCAGCGCGGCGGCGTCGGCGTGTACGTCACGCAGACCCCGTTCACCCCCGGCGGCGAGGGCGCGGGCACGGTCATCGCCGTCGGTGACGGGGTCAGCGACTTCGCCGCAGGCGATCACGTGGCCTGGAGCGCGGGACCCGGCAGCTACGCCGAACAGGTCGCCCTCCCCGCCGACCGCGCCGTCCCCGTGCCGGACGGCATCGACCTGAAGATCGCCGCCGCGGTCATGCTGCAGGGCATGACCGCGCACTACCTGTGCACCAGCACGTACCCCGTCCAGGAAGGGAACGTCGCCGTCGTGCACGCGGCGGCCGGCGGTGTCGGGCTGCTGCTCACCCAGCTGGTCAAGCGGCGCGGCGGGATCGTCGTCGCCACCACCTCGACCACCGCCAAGGCGGTGCTCGCCCAGCGCGCGGGCGCCGATCACGTCACCTCGTATGAGGAGTTCGTCGACGCGGTCCGCCGCGTCACCGGCGAGCGCGGCGCCGACGTCGTCTTCGACGGCGTGGGCAAGGCCACCTTCGACAACAGCCTGGCGGCGCTGCGGCCCCGCGGCATGATCGTGCTGTACGGCGGGTCCAGCGGCCAGGTCCCGCCGTTCGACCTGCAGCGGCTGAACACCGGCGGCTCCCTGTACGTGACCAGGCCCACCCTGGTGCACTACACCGCCGACCGGGGCGAGCTGCTGTGGCGCGCTGGCGACTTGTTCGAGTGGATCGCCAAGGGCGAGCTCGACGTGCGCATCGGCGCCGAATACCCGCTGGCCGACGCCGCCCGCGCGCACGAGGACCTAGCCGCCCGCCGCACCTCGGGCAAGCTCCTGCTGATCACCTAGCCCGGCCGGAGACCGACACGCGTGTCGGTTAACTCACCCTGCCTGCGCGACCAGGGCGGATGATCGGCCGTACTATCGGGTAATTCCAGCTCGAAAGCCGCACGAGGAGCAGCCGCCGTGACCTTGCTTGAGCGCATCAACGGCCCGCAGGACCTCAAGGAACTCAGCCAGGACCAGCTTGGCGTCCTGGCCGCGGAGATCCGCGACGTCCTGGTGGAGACGGTAACGAGGACCAGCGGCC
>JASHPP010000236.1 GCA_030038035.1 Trebonia sp. | reverse complement strand
GGCATCGACGGCTTCGACGCCGCCGAGTTCACCGAGCAGGTCAACGTGAAGGTGCTCGGCTACCTGCGCTGCATCCGCGCGGTCGTGCCGTTCATGCGCGCGGGCGGCTGGGGCCGGATCATCAACGTCAGCGGCCTGGCCGCCCGGTCCAGCGGGGCGATCACCGGGACGGTCCGCAACGTGGCCGTCTCGGCGCTCACGAAGAACCTCGCCGACGAGCTTGGCCGCGACGGCATCAACGTCACGGTGGTCCATCCCGGCGTCACGGTGACCGAGCAGACGCCGCGGGTCCTGGCCTTGCGCGCCGAACGCGCCGGGGTCTCGGTGGCCGAGATCGAGCGGCGCCTCAGCGCCGCCGTCGGCATCGGGCGGCTCGTCACGGCCGGCGAGGTGGCGGCGGTCATCGCGTTCCTCGCCTCGCCCAAGAGCGTCGCCGTCAACGGCGACGCGATCGTGGTCGGCGGCGGCGCGGTCGGGCCGATCCATTACTGACACCCCCGGCCGGCCGGGCGGGCCATCGCGAGATGGATATGGTCGTGGTGGACGCGGTTAGCGAAGCCGTCGTCCCGGAACCCGCTCCGGTCACCCGCCCCGAGTGCGGCGTGCCAGGGCGCCGGCCCCATCACTGTGGTCACCCTCGCGCCGGCCGGCAGCGCCATCAGCCAGCGTCCGGCCTCGATGACCGCGGCGGGGACCGGCCGGTCCGATACCCGCTGGCCGTTGACCGCGTAGATGTCCGCGGCCCGGTAGAAATAGTGGCTGTTCTCCACTCCCGCCCGGCTGCGCGGCCCGAGCGGATGACCAGTCTTGATCATCTCGATGCGAAGGCGGTGGCTAGCCAGCAGGCCGGCCAGCACCTCGACCAGCCGGGAATCGACCAGCCCCGAAGCGAGGTCTGCGTAAGCTGCCCCGGAGGCGTCAAGGTTAGGCGAGCCCAACAACGCGGCGAGCACCGTCACCCTCCTCATCTTCGCATCCCCGGATCGCCAGGCTGCGCCAGCTTGCCATCGACCGGATCCGCCGCTACGCCGCATGCATCTCTGGACCGGCCGACTCACTGGGGCGAACCACCCGGCGGCAAGCCGTCGTATCACCTGTAGTTGAATGGGAGCAAAGAGTGACTCATGTGACAAGAGTTCCTACCATCGCGTGAGGCAGGTGCGCGATGAAACTAACGGGTATCGCGCTGGCGGTCGCCGTGATCGGGCTGGCGGCCTGTTCGGCGCACGCGTCCGGACCAGACGTGCTGCGGGAGGGGCCCGCCGCGGCGTCGGCCGGCCGACATTCAGCGGCAGCGACCGCCCAGCCCGCCGCGCCGGCGATCACCAAGACGGTCATCAGGTATCGCACCGTGCCGGCGTCGTCGGCGCCCGCGACCGCCGCGCCCACGGCAGTCGCGGCACCGCAGCCGACGCCGGTCCCGAACGTCACCGATCCGTGGGCCGTGGTAGCGGCATACTACGGGGACATCGAATCAGGGGACTACCCGGAAGCCTGGGCGCTGCTCAGCTCAGGCGCGGTCACCGGCCAGACCTATCAGCAGTTCGTGGCCGGCTTCGCCTGCACCGGGGGGCAGGACCTGAGCGAGAACTGGCAATCAGGCGACGAGGTCAGCTTCGACCTGGCGGCGACCGACGACTGCACGGGCACGGTGCAGTACTTCACCGGCGTCGACACCGTCGTGGGCGGCAAGATCGTCGCCGCGGACGTCACCCAGGCCGACTGAGCTAGCCCGACTGCGGGAGCCTGGCGGTGCCTGGCCGCGCGGGGCGCGCCGACGGCGGCGGGACGACCGGCCCGATGTCGCCGTCTGGCGCCTCGTCCAGGTCGGCGATGACGGGCGCGTGATCGCTTGGCGCGCTGCCCTTGCGCGCCTTGCGGTCCACCCACGCCGCCCGCACCCGGGCCGCCACCGGGGCGCTGGCCAAGACCAGGTCAATTCGCATCCCGAGATCCTGGTGGAACATGCCGGCCCGGTAGTCCCAGTAGGTGAACACGCGGCTGTCCGGCCAGCGGTCCCGCACCACGTCCCGCAGGCCAAGCGCCTCCAGTTCGGCGAGCGCGGCCCGCTCTGGGGGCGTGACGTGCGTCTGGCCGACGTAGGCGGCCGGGTCGAACACGTCCGCGTCGGTTGGCGCGATGTTCATGTCCCCGCAGACCAGCGCCGCCGCCGGGCCTGCCGCTACCGCGTCCCGCAAGGCGGCGAGCCAGGCGAGCTTGTAGCGGTAGTGGTCCGAGCCTGGCTCCCTGCCGTTAGGCACGTAGACGGAATGCACCCGGATGCCGCCGCAGGACGCGGCGACCGCCCTCGCCTCCGGTCCGGGAAAGCCCGGCTCGTCCGGCAGCCCGGCAGTGACGTCGTCGAGCCCGGCCCTGGACACGATGGCGACGCCGTTCCACTGCGCCTGCCCGTTGACGGCGAAGGCGTAGCCGCGGGCCGCGAGCTCGGTGCCGAGCAGTTCGGTGAACGCCTCGCGGGTGAGCTTGATCTCCTGCAAGCACACCACGTCGGGCTGTCGTTCATCAAGCCACGGCAGCAGCCGCGGCACCCGCTGCTTGACAGAGTTGACATTCCATGTCGCTACCCGCACCGGTCCACAATAGCCACTGCGATCGTGTGCCGGCCGAACGCCGCGCGCGGGCGCTGGCCGACGCCGCGGCGCATGCCCGCCGATCGATCCGCGCGGTTATTGGTGGTGTGGGCCACGCCATCAATAGGGTTGGCGCCGGGAGTCACAACGCCAAACCGGATGGCTGCTTCCGTCGGGGACGGGTCGCGTCGTAAGGTGACGCGGGTGAGCGACTCCTTCACCGGCGAACTGTGGGACAGCATCACCGATATCTATAGCGCGATCCTGGCGCATCCGTTCATCAAGGGCCTGACCGACGGCACGCTCCCCCAGGAGTCGTTCGCATTCTTCGTCGTCCAGGATGGGCTCTACCTAAAGCAGTACGCGAGCGCGCTCGCCGCGGTCGCCAGCCGCGCGCCTGAGCCGACTGCGATGCGGATGTTCGCGCGGCACGCGGCGGACGCGGTGACGGTCGAGCAGGAATTGCACTCAGCGCTGCTGCCGGAACTCGGCATTTCCGCCGCGGCGGCAGCCGCCGCCGAGCCGGCCCCGACGAACCTCGCCTACACCAGCTACCTGCTCTCGACCATTCGCGGCGGAACCTATGCCGAAGGGGTCGGCGCGGTGCTCCCCTGCTACTGGATTTACTGGGAAGTGGGCAAGGAACTCCTCCGTCATCGATCGCCCGACCCGAGGTACCAGCGGTGGATTGACACCTACGGCGGCGACGAGTTCGGGCAGGTCGTGCGGGACGTGATCGCCGAGGCCGACGCGGTCGGGCCGGTCCTTTCCGCGGGCGAGCGCGCGCTGGTTCGCCGCCACTTCCGCACCACGAGTCGTTACGAGTGGATGTTCTGGGACATGGGGTACCGCCGGGAATCCTGGCCGGTCTAAACCAATGGGGTAACGAGTATCGGCGTTCCAGCGTTGTTGTCGATAGAGCGTTGTGATCGACCGTCCTCTGCTCAAAGCGAACACGGTCGCCGACACGCTGCCCCGATTGTCGCGAATGTCACATAGCGCTGTGCCGCGTCAGATAAGATCTCGTCGGCATAGCATGGCACAAAGACCTCGGCGGCCGGGTAGGTGCGGCAATTGCGGTCGGTGTGCGGGATGGGGCGGGTCCAACGCCGCTAACGCCGCGGTCATCGATTAGGATGACTGTCGAAACCAGGAAAGGCGGATATCCAAGTGGCCCAGAAGATCCAGACTCTCTTCATCGACGACATCGACGGCGGAGCGGCAGAGGGTACCGTGCGCTTTGCGCTGGACGGTACGGATT
>JASHPP010000235.1 GCA_030038035.1 Trebonia sp. | reverse complement strand
AACCAGCCGTTCACGCCGGTGGTCGAGACGATGCGCGGGCTGTGGATGGGGCACACCTCGACCGGGGCGGCGGTGGGCCACGAGGCGTTGCTTGCCGCCTGCTACTGCGCGGGCCTCGTTGTCGTGGCCTTCGCCGCCGCCGCGTGGCTGTTCCGGCACCGGACGGCCGCCTGACCGCCCGGCGTCCCGCATATCGTGTCGTGACGGGAGGCACGACAATGGCGTTGCTTGTGCTGCTGCGGCACGGCGAGAGCGAGTGGAACGCGCGGGACCTGTTCACCGGCTGGATCGACGTCGGGCTCAGCGGGCGCGGCGAGGCGCAGGCCGTGGCGGCGGGGGAGGCGCTGGCGGACAGCGGGCCGCTGCCGGACGTGGTGCACACCTCGGTGCAGCGCCGGGCCATCAAGACGGCGGACCTCGCGCTGCAGGCGTGCGGCCGGTCATGGGTCCCGGTGCGCAGGTCCTGGCGGCTGAACTCCAACCACTACGGCGCGCTCCAGGGCCGGGTCAAGGCGCAGGTGCGCGCCGAGGCGGGAAAGGAGCAGTTCATGCGCTGGCGCCGCGGTTACGACGTCCGCCCGCCGCTCGGGGAGCCCGACGACGACCCCCGGTACGCGGCGCTGCCGGAGCAGGCCCGCCCGCGCGGGGAGTCGCTCAAGGACGTCACGGCCCGGCTGCTGCCGTACTGGTACGACGCGATCATCCCCGACCTGCTCACGTTTGGCTGCGTGCTCGTGGTGTCACACGGCAACACGCTGCGTGCGCTGGTCAAGCACCTGGAGGGCGTCGGCGACGAGGAGTCGGCGGCGCTGTCCGTGCCGAACGCCGCGCCGCTGCGCTACGAAGTCGACTCCGCCGCTTTCCTCGCGGGCTGGCGGCGCTTCTCCCGCGCGTAGACGACCGCCTGCTTCCCGTCGCCTGGACTGCGCCGCTCGATCACGAACAGCGTTGTCGCCCTGATCAGGTCGCTCAGCTTGGCGTAGCCGTAGCTGCGGGAGTCGAAGTCAGGCCGCTGGTTCGTGATGATGTTCCCGATCGCGGCCAGCGGCGCCCACCCCTCGTCGTCGGACGCCGCCTCCACCGCGTTGCGCAGCAGGTTCACCAGCGCGGTGTCGGCCCTGAGCTGCGCCGCGGTGGCCGGGGCGTTCCGCGCGGGCTTGGCCTCGGCGCCCGCGGCGTCGCCGCCGTCGAACGTGAGGTTCTCGATGTAGATGAACTTGTCGCACGCCGCGACGAACGGCTTCGGTGTCTTGCGCTCGCCGAACCCGTACACGATCAGGCCGGATTCGCGCAGCCGCGTGGCCAGGCGGGTGAAGTCGCTGTCGCTGGAGACGAGGCAGAACCCGTCGAAACGCCCCGAGTAGAGCAGGTCCATGGCGTCGATCACCATGGCCGCGTCGGTGGAGTTCTTGCCCTTGGTGTAGGCGAACTGCTGGATGGGCTGGATGGACTGCGCGAGCAGATGGTCCTTCCAGCCCTTCAGGTTCGTGCTGGTCCAGTCGCCGTAGGCACGCTTGACGTGCGCGGTGCCGTACTTGGCGACCTCGGCGAGCAGCCCTTCGGTGATCGACGGCTGCGCGTTGTCCGCGTCGATGAGCACCGCGAGCCTGGCGGTGTTCTCGCTGGCCATGCGGTCACGCTACAGCACGCCGCCGGCCGCACCGGGCGGGTCCGCCGCGTGTCGTGTTAAACATGTCGGCCAAATCGTGACTAAATAGTTACTAAGGCAAATTTGTCTGCAGCCACAAACGGTCTGCACTGGCCGTTGTGGTGGGCAAACCGTCTGCTCAGGGCCGCATTGAGGTGTTGACACCCCTTATGCGGCGGTCTAGCTTGATGTCAAATTTATTGGTCTATCAATTTCGTATGCCTGCAGGCTGCAGGAAGGTCTGGCAAACAGGGCTGTAATACCGCAGAGAGGCGGAACGGTGCCATGGAGCGCTCGACGGGAATACGGCGGTGGAGGGGAACCGGCCCACGGTGGCGCGCGTTCGCCGTCGCCGCTTGTCTGCTAGCAGGGGTGACGGCCTGCAGCTCAAGCTCAAGTTCAAGTTCAAGTTCCGCGCCGGTGCCCACGACGGCGAGCGCGGTGCCCTCACCCTCATCGGCGGGTACGTCCGCGGCGAGCGCCTACGCGGGCTCGGTGACCAACTACCAGCAGTACGTCGGCGGCTCGGGCGCGGCCAACACGAGCCTGTCCCCGGTCACGCTCGGCTGGGTGGAAGAGCAGGGCGGCCCGCCGAACGAGTCCTTCCCCCAGGCGACCGCCGCCGCCGAGGCGACCGTCAAGTTCATCAACGAAGCGCTCGGCGGCGTGCACGGCCACCCGGTCCAGCTGTCCCAGTGCTACATCGCCGCGGTCGAGGCGCAGGGCACCACCTGTGGTGACCAGATGGTCAACACCAAGGGCGTCGAGGCGATCGTCGAGGGCATCGACGCGGTCGGCAACGCCTCGATGTACGGCGTTGTCAACGGCACGATCCCCACGCTGGTCGGGGTCTCCGCCGACTCGGCCGACAACACCGGCAAGAACGTCTTCGAGCTCGAGGGCAGCGGCGCGAGCGCCACGGTCGCGTTCGGCCCGTTCCTGCGCAAGGAGTTCCCGACCGACACGACGGTCGCGATCGCCTATCAGAACATCCCCGGCGCGGCGCCGATCAGCGAGGCCATCGAGGCGTCGGCCAAGGCGAGCGGGTTCACGGTCACGATGATCCCCTACCCGGACACGGCGACCGACCTGGTCGCGCAGGCGACGCAGCTGGACCAGGCACAGATCCAGATCCCTGACTGCGGCTTCGTCGACTGCCCGGAGATCGCCAAGGCGATGACCGAGATCGGCGACACCAAGCCGGCCCTGTCGGTCCCGCTGTTCAACAGCCTGCCACCCACGGCCTACCAGGGCGGCGACCTGCCGCACTGGATCGTCGGCGAGGCGACCGCGAACCTGGAGACCCAGGCGGACCCGGGCGTCGCGGCCTACTACAAGACGATCGAGTCCTACGGCCTGTCGGCCACGGACACGGCCAACGCGTTCTCCGGCGTCGCCTTCGGCAGCCTGCTGTTCGCGGTCAAGATGATGAACGAGATCCCGTTCGCCTCGCTCTCCCCGGCGACGCTCACGGCCAAGATCAAGTCCTATGTCGGCGCGCTCCCGCTTGGCCCGACCGCTATCAACTGCACCGGCACGCTGTACCCGGCCGACACCAACTCGTGCAGCGACTACGACCAGTTCTACCAGTACGAGGGTCACGGGCAGTGGAAGCTGCTCGAGGGCTGGACGAACTAACCGACCATAAGGATCTCGATCAGTGCAGAACATCCTGCTCTTCGCGGTCCTCGGGCTAGGCGAGGGCGCGCTTATCGCCGCCCTCGCCATGTCCGTGGTCGTGTTCTACCGGGGGTCCGGCACCATCAACCTGTCCATGGGCGCCATGGCCATGGTGGGCAGCTACCTGTTCTACAGCGTGAACAACGCCGGCGTGCTGGGCTTCCACCCGCCCTGGTGGCTCGCCTTCATCATCGTCCTCGCCTTCGTCGCCATCATCGGCACGATCATCGAGTTCGGCCTGTTCTGGCCGCTGCGCGGCAGTTCACCGCTGGCCAAGCTGGCGGCCTCGCTCGGCCTGCTGCTGCTGGCGCAGTCGATCATCGCGCTCGCTTACGGCAACAGCGGGCTGTCCCCGACCTCGGTCCTGCCAAGCAGCGTGTTCCACCTGTTCGGGGCCGTTGTCCCGGTCGACCGGATGATCCTCACCGGGATCGCGATCGCCCTCGGGGTCGGGCTGTGGGCGCTGTACCGCTTCACCCAGTTCGGCCTGTCGACGAGGGCGGCGGCGGAAAACGAGCGGCACGCTATGTACGCCGGGGTGTCGCCACGGCGGCTGTCGCTGACGAACTCGCTCATTGCCAGCGTCATGGCCGGCGCGTTCGGCATCCTCGTCGCGCCGCTGATCACGCTGAACACCGAATCGCTGCCGCTGGAGATCGTGCCCGCGCTCGGTGCCGCGCTGTTCGCCGGGTTCAGCTCGCTCGGCGTGGCATGCTTCGCCGGCCTGCTGATGGGCGCGCTGTCGTCGCTGCTCACCTACTGGTCGTCGCTGAGCTGGTTCCCGCAGTCCGAGGGCACCCCGATCAACGGCCTTCCCCAACTGCTGTTCTTCATCCTGGTGGCGATCGCCATGGCCTGGCGCGGTTCGAAGGTGACCGCGCGAGGCGAGGTAACAGAAAAACGGATGCCGCTCGCGCCGCGCCCGGGCAACCTGGTGCGCTGGTCGGTGATCGGTCTCGTGGTTGGCGTCGTGCTGCTGATCGTCTTCCCGTATGAGTTCCGGCAGGCGCTGGTGAACTCCATGCTGGGGGCGATGATCTGCCTGTCGCTGGTGGTGGTGATCGGCTTCGTCGGGCAGATCTCGGTCGTCCAGGTCGGCTTGGCCGGCGTTACCGGCTACGCGATGTCGGACATGCTGCTGCACGTCGGCGGCGTGTGGGGCGACTTCCCGCTCGCGCCGCTCATCGGCATCGGCTGCGCGCTGATCGTCGGCTTCCTCACCGCGGTCGCGAGCTTGCGGGTCAGAGGGGTCAGCCTGGCCGTGGTCACGCTGGCGGGCATGTACGCGATCGAGAACTTCGGCTTCGGCAACGCGGCCTGGGGCGAAGGGAACAACGGTTCGCCGGTCAACCCGCTGCACGTCCTCGGCCTGAACCTGTCGCCAGAGGCGTCCTACCGGGGCTTGGACGGGGAGGTGCCGAGCCCTGTCTTCGGCTGGGTTGTCCTCGTCGTGCTGATCCTGCTCTGCCTGCTGGTGGCGGCCATCAGGCGGGGTTCGATGGGACAGAAGATGCTCGCCGTCCGCTCCAACGAGCGCGCGGCCGCGGCCGCTGGCATCAACGTGCGGCAGGTCAAGCTGACCGCGTTCATGGTGTCCGCGCTCATCGCGGGCGTCTGCGGCGCGCTGTACGCCTACAACTTCGAGACGGTCAGCTCGGACCTGTTCAGCACGATCAACTCGCTGGTGATCATCGCCTACGCCTACTTCGGCGGCATCACGATGATCACGGGCGCGCTGTTCGCCGGGCTCGGCGCCACTCAGGGCCTGATCCCGCAGGCGTTCGACACCTGGTGGGGACTGAGCGGCAACTGGGCGGAGCTGATCGGCGCGGTCGGCCTGCTCGTCACCCTGGTCGCGAACCCGGATGGCATCGCGGGCACCGCGTACTGGAAGCGCCGGGCGGCGCGCATGCGCGCGGCCGCCGCGGGGCCCGGCGGGCCGCCTGCCTCCGGGTCGCCGCTGGCCAGGCTCCGCACCCTCGGCG
>JASHPP010000234.1 GCA_030038035.1 Trebonia sp. | reverse complement strand
GGGCCGACTTGCCGATGCCCGCCTCCCCGGCCACCAGGACCAGCCGCCCATCGCCCTCCCGCGCCTCGCGCGCATACCCGGCCAGCGCCGCCAAAGACGCTCCCCGCTCCAGCATCTGCACGATCACAGTGTTCCCCCACCTGCACTTATTTCCAACCGTTTACCCTGATCGACTCGGTATTACCAGGCGGGTCCCGGCCCCTTGGATCCTGCTCTCGTGTCATCGTGCCGGCCGGAGTGTGTCCGGTACCGCGGCCGGAATGAGATGCTGGCACGGTGCCATTCCGCCCCGTGTCCACCGCTCAGGCCGTCAGGGCCGTGCTGTTCGACGTGTTCGGCACTGTGGTCGACTGGCGGACCGGGGTCGCCGCGGCCGTCCGCCGGTTCGCCGGCGAGCACGGCCTCGAACTCGACGCCTGTGCGTTCGCCGATGCCTGGCGGTCCCGGTACGTGCCGGCGATGCGACGGGTCAGTACCGGACAGCGGCCCTTTGTCCCGCTGGACGTGCTGCATCGCGAGAACCTCGACGGCGTGCTTGCCGACCTGGGGCTCGATCCGGGGCGTTTTGATGCGGCGGCGCTTGACGAACTCAACCGCGCCTGGCACTTCCTGCCGCCGTGGCCCGACAGCGTTCCCGGCATCACTGCGCTGAAGCGGGATTACATCGTCGGACCGCTGTCGAACGGGAATACTTCCCTGCTCCTCGAGATGGCGAAGGCGGGCGGGCTGCCGTGGGACCTGATCCTCGGCTCGGACGTGACAAAGGCCTACAAGCCGGCCATGGAGGCGTACCTGCGGCCGGCCAATGCGCTCGGGCTTGAGCCGGGGGAAATCATGCTGGCCGCAGCGCACGAGGCCGACCTCGCAGCCGCCCGCCAGGCGGGCCTGGCGGCGGCGTTCATCTCCAGGCCCCTGGAGCAAGGGCCGGGGATTCCCGGGGCCGGCATTGCCACCCAGTCGTGGGACCTGTCCGTATCGTCCATTACCGAACTCGCCGGCCTGATGTAATCCAGGCCGCGCCGTAGGCGCGACATGTTGCGGATCTCGACCGTGGGGTCCCCTGGCTCGAAGTGGAAGGCGGTCTGGTCCTCGCTCAACGATTCGGGAGCTCTTGCTGCTGAACACCGGCGACGAGCCGCACCGGTCCCCGGTGGACCCCGCCGGGTTCCCCTCACGTTCGCGGCTCCTGCGCCGGGGCTTCACCTGCCGCGTTGATCAGGTGCCAGGGCCGTACGCCCCTGAGCACGGGATACCAGGCGGCCTTGACGGCGGCCCGCCGCTTCCGGTTACGGACCATCCGGTACAGCTGGATAATGCCCACCCCCACACTGACCACGTTGCCGGCCGAGGCGACCCCTTGCCCTAGGCCGACTCCGGCAGCCGTGATGACGGACCCGGCACTGCTGACCATATCTGCGCCCTGGCCGGTCTTTTCCTCGATGCCAGCCGAACGGCGCTCAGGAGACGGCTCACCGGTGAACCACATGGTGTAGCGCTTTTTCCCGAAGCGAACCCAGACGCCGAGCGCGCTGACTTTCCGCACGAATTGGTCTACCGACGCCGCGCTCAGCGCCGGCGCCTTGGTCATCGCGGGGAGTTTCTTGTCGTAGAAGCGGAACTCGCCCCGGTCGGTCAGCACGATCCAGCCGGAAAGCCTGACCCCGTTGGCAAGGAAAGGCACACCGGGAACCGTGCCGTAGAGCAGAACATGATCCGCGCGGAGCACTCCGGTCGCGGGCAAGCTGGCGGCCCGAGCCTGTGGCAGGCAGTCATCGCCTGGCGCGCCGGGCAGCTGGTCGGTATCGGCGGGCATGACAGGCGGCCTCCTTCTCGGCCGAGCAGCGTCGGCGCCGGAACGCCGAGGCGTCCTGCCAGGTAGGAGGGTTCACCGCCCGCCTGGATACACGCGCTCGTGCATCCGTCCTATTCCAGGCAATGGACCCTGGGGCGCGGCCGCGCCGCTGGGACGGTTTGCGTGTTTTGCCGCAACCTGCCCTTGAGACTTCCTAGTCCCGGCCATGAGACCGCGGCGGGCGGCGTGGCGCCGGACGACCCGCTGCTCGTCCCCGGGCACGCCTGTGCCGGCCCGCCAGGACAGCAGGCGGCCCCACGCTGGCGGCAGCCAGTCCAGGGACCTGCGCAGCGGTGACCTGGGGATGGCGGGCGCGGCGTGCCCGCGCCGCGCCGATCGCGCTTGGCTGGCCAGCCGGGCGCCGTCGGCCCGGGCCAGCATCGCCTGCTGCCGCTCCCGCGCCAGCGCCGCCAGGATGTCGGGGTGGTTGCTCATGCGGATCGCTCCCTTTCCGGTTGGTCATCGCAGCCAGCCCGAACCTATGGCGGCACGCCGGCGCCCCGCATCGGGAGCGGTTCCCCAGTTTCACCCTGGGGCTGCCTAGCTTTCCCGCGCGCTTACCCATCTTGCGGGAGGGACACCCGGGTAGAGCTCACGCTGCTCGAGCCGGTCGCCGGCCGCGCGCCGTCGGGCGTCGACGAGCGCTTCCGCCTCGCGGCCGTCACTATGCCCCCCGGGCCGCCGTCCCGGTCAGCGCGGGGCGGTCGGCGTGCCGGCTAGCCCGAGCCGGGCGGCGTGGGCGGCGGCGGCGCGGCGTGTCGGAGCGCCCAGTTTCGCCAGGACGGCCGAAACGTGATGGTCGACGGTCTTGGCCGAGATGACCAGCTTGGCGGCGATCTCCGCGTTGGTGTGCCCGGCGCAGATCAGCTTGAGTACCTCGCGCTCGCGGCGGGTCAGCCCGAGCGGATCAGCCTGGGTCTGCGTCCGCGGCCCGGCTGGGATCGAGCGGATGCCGAGCGTGCGCATCTTGTGCCGGGTGAGCTGGGCGGCCGCCGTGGCGCCGAGGCCGGCGAAAAGTTCCAGCGCCTGGCGCTGGGCGGCTTCATCACCGGCGTCGTGCAGGGCGAGCGCCGCCTCATACGGACAGCCCAGGCTGGCCCAGTCCCGGGAGGCTTGCGCCCATTCGCCGGCCAGCTGCCGCCGGCAGGGCCCGGGCAGCTCACCGCGCGGCGGCCGGGGCGAACCGGTACGGCGCAGCCAGACGGCGATCGCGCCGCGCTCCCATCCGTCCGAGCCGACCTGTGCGTCATCGGCCAGTTCGGCCTCATGGGCGGCCCGGTGCGGGTCGCCTTGCAGCCAGCACACCTCGGCGCGGGCCAGCCGCACCGGGATGATCCACTGTGGCTCAGCGCAAGCGTCCGCGCGCTCCGCCGCTTCGTCGAGATACTCCCAGGCACCCGGCTCGCCGCGCCTGGCCCGGATGACCCCGAGCACGTGCAGCGGGTGAAGCCGGTACAGCGAAGACAGGTCGGCCAGCAGTTCGGTGCTGAGCGCCACGGCCTCATCCCAGCGCCCGGTCCGCTCCAGGGCTACCGTCCGCTCCCCCCACAGGAAGGCCGCGTGCGAACCGGCATCGTGCTCCTCGCAGTACGCGACGCCATCGGTGAAATACCGTTCCGCCTCGGCGAATCGCCGCTGATCGGCGTGGCAGCTGTAAAGGTTCGCGAAGGCCCGGCCCGCCTGGCCGTGAAGACCGGCCGAGAGCGCGACATCCAGTGCCCGGAGCAGGTACCCGGTCCACTCCCCGCCGCCCATGTGAGCAACCGAGCAGCCTTGGGTGTTCAGCGCGTCGCTGAGCGCATTTACCGCACCCAGCGGCTCGGCGATCACCTGCGCCCGCACCGCCAGGTCGACCGCCGCCTGATGCTCCGAATTCACCATCCGCGCGCTGGCAAGGCTGGCATATGCCCACGCCAGCTCGGTACCGGGTCCCAGCGGTTCCAAGACCGCCACCGCGGCCTCGCCCGCAGCGACCGAATCGGGGCCCCGGCCCAGCTGCTGCAGAGCCCAGGACAGATGCCGCAACGTGTCGCCCTCGCGCAGACGGTCACCGGCCTGACGCCACAACCTCACCGCCTGCTCGCCGGCCTCGACGGCGCCCTGGAACCGGCCGACCAACAGCAGCTCGATGGCAAGTCCGCCGTAAAGCCCGGCGGCCACCGCCGGGTCAGCGGCTGGGGCGCAGCGCAGGGCGCGCTCGAACTGCGCGGCCGCCTCCCGGTGTGAACCCAGCCCGGCTGCCTGGCGCGCGGCGCGCGGCGCATGGTGCAACACGCCCGCCGTGTCGCCGGCCGCCTCCGCGTGAAACGCCATCCGCGCATCATCCTCGCACCCCAGCACACCAAGAGCAGCCAGGATCCGGGCGTGGACGACGACGCGGCGGCGCGGCGGCATCGCCTGCTCCACCGCCAGCCGCGCGATCTCATGCCGGAACCTCAGCCACCCACCATCCTCGGCGAGCAGCCCAGACGCCAGCACCTCATCCACGGCGGCCGGCGGGCACGCGGTGACGGACTCCAGCAGACCCAGCTCCACGCGGGCACCGGTCAGCGCCGCGACATCCAGCACCTCACGAGACCCGCCGCCCAGCCGCGCGGCGCGCGCCAGCACCGCATCACGGGCCGACGGCGGGACCGCACCGAATCCCGCCCGCACGACCTCGGTGACATAGAACGGGTTCCCGCTCGTCAGCCGGTACAGCTCGGCTGCGTCAAGGCCGGTCCCGTCGGCCAGGATCCGCACCGCCTCCGCCGACAGCGGCGCCAGGTCCACGCGCCGGGTCGACCGCTGCCGGGCGATCTCCCCCAGCGCAGCCCGCAGCGGATCATCGGCCGCCAGGTCCTCGCCCCGGTAGGTGGCGATCAGCAGCACCGGCACATCCCGCAGCCGCCGGCCAAGGAACCGCAGCAGGTCCAAGGTCGCCTCGTCGGCCCAGTGGATGTCCTCCACGACCAGCACACTCAGCGCGCCCGGCTCGCTGACCTGGCGCAGCAAGGCGCGGAACAGGTCCTCGCGGGCCGCACCGCCCCGGCACAGATCATCCAGCTCCCCGCCGAGCTGGCCGGCCAGGTCAAACAGCGGCCCCAGGGGGCGCGGGGTAAACAGGCCGTCGCAGGCCCCCCACGACCAGCGGGCATCAGGCAGATCGTTTCGCAGCTGCTCTACCAGGGCCGACTTGCCGATGCCCGCCTCCCCGGCCACCAGGACCAGCCGCCCATCGCCCTCCCGCGCCTCGCGCGCATACCCGGCCAGCGCCGCCAAAGACGCTCCCCGCTCCAGCATCTGCACGATCACAGTGTTCCCCCACCTGCACTTATTTCCAACCGTTTACCCTGATCGACTCGGTATTACCAGGCGGGTCCCG
>JASHPP010000233.1 GCA_030038035.1 Trebonia sp. | reverse complement strand
CACTCGGCTGCGATTAGATCGCCTGCCATTCGCCGTCTGTATTTTCCGTAGGTGGACAGCGTGCGCTGCCACCCGCGCGGAGGCGATCATGAGTGCTGAGTCGTGGAACGAGCGGGGACCAGTGGCCGACAGTGCCGCGGCGATGCCCGAAGTGACCGACCGGGCCACCTGGCAGGCGCAGCTGGACGACCTGCTGGTACGCGAGAAGGCGCACACCAGGGAAGGTGACGCGATCGCCGTGGCCCGGCGGCGGCTGCCGATGGTCGAGGTCGATCCCTCGATCCTGGTGACCGGCGAGCATGGCCGGGTCCCGCTGGCAGAGGTGTTCGAGGGCCGCCGCCAGCTGATCGTGTACTACCACATGTGGCATGCCGGCAAGCCCGCGCGGGACCAGTGCCCCGGGTGCACGTTCTGCAACGGGCAGGTCAGCGACCTGTCCTACCTGCACTCGCGTGACGTCACGTTCGCCACCTTCTCCGAGGGACCGTACGAGGAGAGTGCCCGCTACCGCGAGTTCATGGGTTATCCCATGCCCTGGTACTCAGTGGAGCCCTCCAGGGATGCGCTGCTCGCCGGGCGCTGGTTCGGCATGATCGTCTGCTATCTGCGTGACGGCGACAGGGTGTTCGAGACCTACTGGGCCACCGGCCGGGCCACGGAGGCCATGGGGTCTGTGTACGGCCTGCTCGACATGACCGTGTACGGCCGTCAGGAGACCTTCGAGGAGTCCCCGCCCGGCTGGCCTCAGTTCTGGCGGAACACCGGCGAGCAGTGGCGCATCAACGGGCGCCCCACTCCGCAGTGGGAGCGGCTCGCCGCCGGGCACTGCGACGACCTCGGAGTCAGCGCCTCGTGACGTCCCCGTCCGTCCGCCAGCCCCGCAAGGGCCGAGATCAGGCCGGTAAGTTACTTAGCTTTCCTAACTGTTACAGTGTTCAGGTGTCTTCGTGCCCAGGGAGAGGTCGTGCCGAGCCAGCGCCGCCAGCGGCCGCACTGGAACCGGTGAGGGCGGCCTGGTGACGGTCCAGGACGCTGACCCGTACCGGGGCAAGTGGTCGGTGCTGTCCAACACCACGCTCGGGGTGCTGATGGCCACGATCGACGCGTCGATCGTGCTGATCTCGCTGCCGGACATCTTCCGCGGCATCCAGCTGGATCCGCTTACCCCGGGCAACACCAGCTATTTCCTGTGGATGCTGATGGGTTACATGCTGGTGACCGCCGTGCTGGTTGTCAGCTTCGGCCGCCTGGGCGACATGTTCGGCCGGGTCCGCATGTACAACATCGGCTACGTCGTCTTCACGGTGTTCTCGATCCTGCTGTCGGTCACCTGGATGCACGGCCCGGCCGCGGCCGTCTACATGATCGTGATGCGGGTGTTCCAGGGCGTCGGCGGCGCGCTGATCATGGCCAACTCGGGCGCGATTATCACCGATGCGTTCCCGCGCACCCAGCGCGGCCTCGCGCTTGGCATCAACGCGGTGGCCGCCATCGCCGGGTCGTTCATCGGCCTGGTGCTCGGCGGCGTGCTTGCGCCGGTGGACTGGCGGCTGGTGTTCTGGGTGTCGGTGCCGGTCGGCGTGGCCGGGACTATCTGGGGCTACATCAACCTCAGGGACCGCGGCATCCGCACCCCTGCGCGCATCGACTGGCTGGGCAACCTGACCTTCGCCGTCGGGCTGGTCGCCGTCCTGGTAGCGATCGTGTACGGCATCGAGCCGTACGGCGGGCACGTGATGGGCTGGACGAACCCGCTGGTGATCGCCGCCCTGGCCGGCGGGGTAGCGCTACTTGGGCTATTCGCCTGGATCGAGACCAGGGTGCCCGCCCCGATGTTCCGGATCCCGCTGTTCAGGATCAGGGCGTTTACCGCGGGTAACCTGGCCAGCCTGATGGCCGCCCTCGGGCGCGGCGGGCTGATGTTCATCTTGATCATCTGGCTGCAGGGCATCTGGCTGCCGCGCCATGGTTACAGCTTCAGCCAGACCCCGCTGTGGGCCGGGATCTACATGCTCCCGCTCACCGCCGGGTTCCTGATCGCCGGCCCGGCCTCCGGCTGGCTGTCGGACCGTTTCGGCGCCCGGCCGTTCGCCACCGGCGGCATGCTGCTCGCGGCACTGACCTTCGGCTTGATGGAGGTGCTGCCTGTCAACTTCTCCTACCCTGTGTTCGCCGTGCTGCTGCTGGCCAACGGGCTGGCGATGGGCCTGTTCGCGTCCCCGAACCGGGCCGCGATCATGAACAGCCTGCCCGCCGATCAGCGCGGCCAGGGTGGCGGGATGTCCACTACCACGCAGAACTCGGCGATGGTGCTGTCGATCGGCATCTTTTTCACCCTCATCATCACCGGCCTGGCATCCCATCTGCCGACGACCCTGGCCAGCGGCCTGACCGCGCAGGGGGTGCCCGCAGCGGCTGCGGCTCGGGTCGCGCACCTGCCGCCGACCGCCACGGTGTTCGGCGCCTTCCTCGGTTACAACCCGATCGCCAGCCTGCTTGGACCAACCGGCGTGCTCTCCCACCTGCCCCACGCGCGGGTCGTGTACCTGACCGGGCGCGGCTTCTTCCCGAGCCTGATCTCCGCCCCGTTCGCCAGCGGGCTGCACGAGGCGTTCGATTTCGCGATCGTCGCGATGCTCATCGCCGCGGCCGCCTCCTGGCTGCGGGGCAAGCCCGGCACCCAGCCGGGTCCCGGCCCCATGCCAGAGACTGCGGCCGCTCGCCCCGCGGTCAGCGTCGGCCAGAATGCGGCGCCGGGCCGCAATGCCATGACGCCAGAAGGCGGCAGCACGACGTCTCAGTGAGCGGCCGCCGGCGAGCAGCCACGGAAGCGACCAGGGCCGGCCGACGGGCCTGGCGGCTCGTTCTCATCAGCGGCGGCGGGCGAACCAGACCTCCTCGGCGGGCCAGCGCCTGACCCACTCATCCGGGTATTCAGGGAAGTCGCTGCCGGCGGCACCCGTACCTCGATCAGGCACCCGCACCTCGATCAGGTCCTCCACGACGAGGCCGCAGCCGGCCATGACCCGGATCAATTCCCCGTGCGGCAGCGTGAACTGCCGGTAGCCGGTACCCGACTCGCCGCGTCGCATCACCAGGTGCAGCCCGAACAGGTCGTGCACCAGCCGTTCGGTGGCCGGCCCCTGCTCCGGCAGGCACATGCGCGCCAGCGTGGACTCGGCCATGAACACGAGCCGGCCGCCGGGCCGGAGCAGCCGGGCCGCCTCGGGGATCCACCGGTAGGGGTCGCACCACAGCGATGCGCCGTACTCGCTGATCACCAGGTCGGCGCAGGCGGCGGCCAGCGGTACCCGCTCGGCGTCCCCCTGGACCAGCGGGAAGCGCAAGGCGAACTCGGCCTGCAGGCGCCGGGCGGTGGCCAGCTGCCTGGCCGAGACGTCCACTCCGACCGGCCGGGCGCCGCGGCGGGCCAGCCAGGCCGAGACGTACGCGCTGCCGCAGCCAAGCTCGA
>JASHPP010000232.1 GCA_030038035.1 Trebonia sp. | reverse complement strand
ACGCCCAGGGCGGGCCGGGTGCCCGTGCTGCTGGCCGCGCTGGCACCGCGGATGCTGAACCTGGCCGGCGAGCAGACCGACGGCACGGTGCTCTGGATGACCGGGCCCGCCACCATCCGCGACTACGTGGTCCCGGCGATCTCGGCCGCCGCCGCTGCCGCTGGCCGGCCCAGCCCGCGTGTCGTGTGCATGCTGCCGGTCTGCGTGACCAGCGACCCGGCCGCCGCCAGGGCGAGCGCGGCGGAGGAGTTCGCCATCTACGGGCAGCTGCCGTCCTACCGCGCGATGCTGGACAGGGAAGGCGCGGCCGGCCCCGCCGACGTGGCGATCGTCGGCGACGAGGACGCGGTCGCGGCGCGGATCCTGGCGCTCGCGGACGCCGGGGTGACCGACTTCGTCGCCGCTGAGTACGCCCGCGGCGAGGACAGGGAAAGGACCCGCGGCCTGCTGAAGGCGGTCATCGCGCAAGCGAGCCCGGGCCCCCGCTGACCGTCTCGCACCCCGCCGCCGTGGCCGACCTGATCAGGCAGGCCGCGGGCGGGACGGACCGGGGCGGCTCTGGCGCGCGATCACGGGACCCGGGACAGGCGGGCCGGCCAGGCCACCTGCGGCTTCTCATCCACGCCGGGTTATCCCGGTGACTTCCCATGCCCGGCCAAGGGCGCTGCCATACAAAGCCACAATGACGAGGACCAAGGCATGTTGCAGCGTGGCACTTTGGGTGTTCGCAAGGAGCGCCGCGGCGAGGCCGAGCTGCACTGAGTAGCCCCCAACCGAAATCGACGCGAAGGCGATATTCAGCTTTCTGGTTCGAAAGCTGCGGGAGAAATTTCCGGCCCGCTTTGCCCTCGGTACCAGCCGTCTGGTGGCCAGCAGGCCGACTACTGCCATTGCGAGGCTCGACAGCCCGAGGACGACTGAGCCCCCGGTCAGGGCCACGATCGAAACGATGAAGATGTCTACCAGGGCAACAAACGCGCTCCCGGCCAGCACAGTTCGGTTCTCCCGGGTTGTGGGGTTCGCGTCATCCGCATTGACGACCGAGACGGCGACGACAAGCAACCCCAAGATGGCGGCGGACGCGCCCGCGCTCGTGATGAAGAAGTTCGCATAGTGGCCCATCGCAGAATTATTGACTATTGCCACCGACCTGACCTGCCGATCGCCGAAGGAGTGCCGGGGTTGGTGCGGCGTCCAGGGCTAGCCGTTCAGGCCCCCTGGGCAGCCTGGCTGATCACGGCGGCCACGACAGCCGGGCGCGAGACGAACACCGCGTGGCTGCCGGCGGCCTCATCCCGGCGGGATCGAGTGAACCCCCGCGAGATAGCCACTGACTGCGCGCAGTCCAGGACGGCGCGGTGCTGGCCGCGATCCGCCGCGGACCGCAACGCACCCAGCCAGTTGTTCGCGTTCGCGCGCAGGACATCGGGGTGGCTGGCAGGAGTCCTGGACACCCGCGGGACAGGCGTGCCGGCCAGGTCCCGGGGTATATCCGTTTTCACAACGGAGACGGAGGTAGGACAATGGAAACCGCGCAGCCAACCTGGCAGCCGCACGAAAAGCATGGCAGCCTCACCACGAAAAGCGACCTGCCGGACACGGTTTTCGCTTTTCCCGGGCAGCGGAAGGAACCACTGACCGACGCTGCCCATGTGCGCAATGCGGTCGCACGCTTTGACCAGGTCATCGACGTTTCCGATGCCGACCGCGCGGTGGCGTTCGCCAACATCGAGAAGGCCGCCGACTATTACAACGTCGACCTTTCAGAAACCAATTGGAAAGAACTCGGCGTCCACCCGCAACCGAACCGCGAAGAGAGTGCGAAAAAGGGCGCGCAAACGCGCGTGCGCACAGGAGAAGCCGAGGAAGCCGCGCGCAAAGGCGCAGCGACGAAAGAACGGCTCGGCATTGCCGGGGAAGCGGCGAAGAAGGCCGCGGCGACCCGCCGCCGCGAGCGCGAGGAGGCCGAGGGCCGCCCTGACGCTTAGCCGGTAACGGGCCCGCTCCTTCAGGCGCGTGGCTTGTTCACGTCGAGCGGGACGGACGCCGCGTCGATCACCGCGAGCGATGTCGGTTCCGAGGGCGTGATCCCGTTCAGGGTCCAGTCGGCCGCCACCCGCATCCTGTTGCCGGCCATGGCCGACAGGTGGTAGCCCCGGGTGAGGGCGTTGGCGACCGGCCCGGACAGCGGGACGTGCAGCGGGTTGGCGGCGGCGGCCAGCCCGCCGAGGTCCACCAGGAAGCCAAGATCGCCGTGCTTGTACGGCCGCTGGGTGCCCTTGCCGAGCGAGGCGGCGACGTTCCTGGCCACCAGCTTGCCCTGGCGCTGCGCGTGCTGGGCGGTCATGCCGCAGATCTGGCCTGGGCGGGTCAGGTCGGGTACCGCGGCGCAGTCCCCGCACGCGTAGATGTCATCGCTGCCGGGCACCGCCATGTACTCATCGACCTGCAGCCGTCCCCGGTTGGTGTCCAGGTCCAGGCCGTCGACAAGCGGGTCGGCGCGGACGCCCACGCACCAGATCAGCGACCGGGTGGCAACCTTGTCTCCCGTGGTCAGCTGAACGGAGCCGTCGAGGGCCTGCTCGACCGACTCGCCGGTCAGCACCTCGACGCCGCGCCGCCGCAGCACCCGCTCGGCGGTCCGCGACAGCCGCGGATCCAGCTCGGCCAGCACCCGTGGCGAGGTGTCGAGCAGCAGCCAGCGGATCTCCTGCCCGGCCAGGCCGGGCAGCACCCGGGCCAGCCGGGTCGTCAGCCGCTGGCCGTGCGCGGTGAGCTCGGTGCCGGTGTAGCCCGCGCCGACCACCACGAAGGTGCAGCGCGCCGCGCGCTCGGCCGGGTCGGCGGCCAGGGCCGCGAGCTCAAGCTGGCGGATGATGTGATCGCGCAGGTAAAGGGCCTCATTGATGGTGCGGAACCCGTGCGCGTAGTCGGCGATGCCCGGGATGGGCAGCAGCTTGTTCACGCTGCCCGCGGTGAGGATGACCCGGTCGTAGCCGACCTGGCCTGATGAGCCCTCCGGGCCGTCCCAGCTCACCGTCTTGCGCCGGGCGTCGACGCGGTTCACCGTGCCGAGCACGAACCTGGTCTTGCGCAGCCGGCCGGCCAGCGAGACACAGATGTGCGCCGACTCGACAAGCCCGCCGGTCACCTGCGGCATCAGCGGCAGGTACAGGAAGTAGTCGGTCGAGTTGATCACCACGATCTCGGCCGTGGCGCCGATCAGCCGGGACAGCTCGCGCGCGGCGTTAAAGCCGGCGAAGCCCGCCCCGACGATCACCACGCGGGGCTTGTTGTTCGAGTCCGCCATCGTGCCTCCTCGTCTTGTCAGCTCCGCGAGCCAGCCTGACGCCGGACGCGACAAGCCGGCATCACGCGTTGTTGGTGATTTCGCCGACGGGACGCACCGTGATGGGGCTGCGGCTGATGATGCGATATGCCCGATACGCCCGATATGCACGGATCTCGGAACCAGACATTCCCGGCAGGCCGATTAACGTGGAAGAAAAAGCTGGTCAGGGGGAGTCATATCTTCCACGTAGTCCGGCCGGGCACGTGCAAGGCCAGCGGGAGGGGCTG
>JASHPP010000231.1 GCA_030038035.1 Trebonia sp. | reverse complement strand
GCGGCCGGCCCTCCCGGTTGGCGATACGCTGCCAGCGATGGACTCAGACGAGGAGTTGCTCCGCCGGCTCCGCGCGGGCGACGAGCAGGGCTTCGTCGCCCTCGTGGAGCGCTACAACGGTTCCATGCTGCGGCTGGCGGGCGCGTTCGTGCCCAGCCACGCGGTGGCCGAGGAGGTCGTCCAGGACACGTGGCTGGCGGTGCTGCGCGGCCTGACGGGCTTCGAGGGCCGGTCCTCGCTGCGGACCTGGATGTTCACGATCCTCGTCAACCGGGCGCGCACCACCGGGATGCGGGAACAGCGGTCCGTTCCCGTCGCCGACGCCGGCCCGGTGGTGGATGCCTCGCGCTTCGGCCCGGACGGGGCATGGAGCGTGCCGCCCGAGCACTGGATCGAGGAGGCCGAGGAGCGGGTCGAGGCAGGTAAGCTCACTGGTCTGCTCCGGTCGGCGATCGACGGTCTGCCCGCCCGCCAGCGGGAGGTCGTGCTGCTGCGCGACGTCGAGGGGATGAGCAGCGCCGAAGTCTGCGGGGTGCTCTCGATCAGCGAGGCGAACCAGCGGGTGCTGCTGCACCGCGGGCGGGGCAAGCTGCGGCAGGCGCTGGAGTCCGAGCTTGGTTTCAGGGGGTCACGATGAGGCTAGCCTTGCGTCGTGACCTGGTCTGCCAGCAGGCGGTGGAGCTGGTCACCTCGTACCTGGAAGGGGCGCTGCGCGGGCCGGCCCGCCGCCGCTTCGAAAGGCACCTGGCCGGGTGCCCGCACTGCACCGAGTACCTCGCCCAGATCAGGGAGACGATCCGGCTGGCCGGCCGGGTGACGCCCGAGGACCTCACCCCGCAGATGCGGTCGGATCTCACGGACCTCTACCGCCGCTGGCGCGACGAGGGCTAGCCCGTCGGCGAGCTGCCGTCGGTGACCTGCCGTTGGCCGTTGGCCGTCGGCGTCGGGTGTCGGCGTCGGCTCAGCCGGCCGGCCGCTCAGCCGGCCGGCCGGTAAGTCGCGATGATCGCGCCGGTCGTGGTCGACGTGGCGTCCACCAGGGTCAGCGCCGCGTACGGGCCGGTCTCAGGGAACAGGCGCCGCCCTTCCCCGAGCACCAGCGGATGGATGGTGAGCAGGAATTGGTCGACCAGGCCGGCCCGCAGCAGCGACCGCACCAGTGCCCCGCTGCCGAGGATCGTCAGGTCCTGCTCCCGCCTGAGGTCGGCCACCTGCGCCTCCGCGTCGGTGAGCAGGACGGAGTTCTGCCACGGCAGCGGATCGCGCAGGGTGCGGGAGGCCACGTACTTCTGGGTGCTGTTCAGGTGCTCGGCGATGGGATCGCCGGCCCGCGGCGGCCAGACGGCGGCGAAGTCGGTGTAGGTGCGGCGCCCGAACAGCAGGGCGCCGCCGCCCTTGGCGCCCTCCGCCATCCGCCGGCCCATCGACTCGGCCATCACCCGGTCGCCGTACGGCACCGCCCACCCGCCGCGGCTGAAGCCGCCGCGGGTGTCCTCGTCGGGCCGGGCCGGTGCCTGCATCACCCCGTCGAGGGTGATGAACTCTACCGCCGTGACGGTCATTGCGGCTCCGCTTCCATGTCGTGCTTCCATGTCGTGCTTCCATGCTGTGCTAGCTGCTGCCGATTATGACGGATGGTATTGCTGTGGTTTATCGCCGCCCCTGAAAATAATTAATCGAACAAAAGATCTTGTACTATGAATTGAATATCAGTATAGATGATGATAGAATCTGAGTAGCAGCGAGCCCGTAGGGGAGGTGATCGGGATGCAGCCACCAGCAGAGCCGGCGAACGCCGCCGCGGCGATGGCGATGCTGAACGCCGCATTCGATCACCTGTCCGGTACCGACTGGGCGGCGATGGGCTGCCAGGCGCAGGCCGAGGTCCTTGCCGGGCTGACCGGGGCGCAGTCCCGGCTGACCGCGGTGCACGCGCGGGTTCTCGCCGCGTTTTCCGCTGCTGGCGGGTATGAGCCGGACGGGCACGGGTCGGCCAGGCAGTGGCTGATCGGCAAGACCGGTATTTCCAAGGGCGCCGCCAACGGCGCGATCGGCTGGCAGCGGCGGCTGGGCCGGCACGGGCAGATCGCGGCGGCGATGACGGCCGGGGCGGTGTCGGAGTCGTGGGCGAAGGAGATCGCCGGCTGGACCGATCCGCTGCCGCCCGCCGAGCGCGACAACGCCGACCAGATACTGCTGGATGCCGCCATGGGCGGCTGCCCGCTCGAAGACCTGTCTGTCCTGGCCCGCACCATCTACGAGACATGGAAAGCGCAGCACCCCGACAACGGCGACGGCAACGGCAGCGGCGACGAAGACGGCTTCGATGACCGGTTTCTGCGGCTCGGGACGACGTTCGGCGGCGTTGGCAAGGTCAGCGGCGACCTGACCGCCGGGTGCGCGGCGGTGCTGCAGGCCATCTTCGACGCCCTGGGCAAGCGCGCCGGCGCGGACGATTTCCGCACCGTCGAGCAGCGCCAGCACGACGCCCTCGATGAGGCGCTGCGGCGGCTGATCAAGTCCGGGCTGCTGCCGGAGTCGGCCGGCCTGGACACCATGGCCCAGGTGCTGATCCCGTTCGCCGCGCTGCGAAACTCGGCGCTTGAGGAGGCGTGGATCGCCGCCCGCGCCGGGCAGCCCGGCTGGCTGACGGGAATCGGCGCCGAGGCCGCCGCCTGCGACGCCAAGCTGGTCCCGGTAGTGGTCGGGACGGTGGACTGGCAGGCCGTGGAGCAGATGGCCGACCTGTGGGTCGACGCGCACGGCCTCGGGCACGGCAAACCGTGCGGCTGCACCTGCGGCGGCTGCACCTGCCAGCCGCGCGGCCCGCTGTCCCCGGAGGCGAAAGCCCGGCTGCGCCGTGCCCTGCTGGCGATGGCCGCCGACGCCATGTCCGGCCCGGACGGGCTGGCCGCGTACCTGCG
>JASHPP010000230.1 GCA_030038035.1 Trebonia sp. | reverse complement strand
CCGCGCACTGCTCGCCAAGGCGGAGTCGACCGAGTTCGCCGAGGAGGCTGAGGCCCTGTCGGCTCGCGCGCAGGAACTGATGGCCAAGTACAGCATCGATCACGCGCTGCTCGCCGCTGAGACGGGGCACGAGGAGACGCCGGGCGGGCGGCGGATCGCCGTGGACAACCCGTACGAGGCGCCGAAGGCGACGCTGCTGCAGACCGTGGCGCAGGCCAACCGCTGCCGCGTCGTCTGGTCCAGGGAACTGGGCCTGGTCACGGTCATAGGTTTCCCGGCAGACCTGGACGCGGTCGAATTGCTGTTCACCTCGCTGCTCGTCCAGGCGAACAGCGCGATGCTGCGGGCCGGGGCGAAGCGGGACACCTACGGGCGGTCCAGGACCCGGGCGTTCCGCCAGTCGTTCCTGGTGTCCTACGCGATCCGCATCGGCGAGCGGCTGTCCGAGGCTACCGGTCAGGCGGAGCAGCAGGCCGCGGAGGAGCAGGCCGCGGCCAGTGTCGGCGGCACGGACCTGGTGCCGTTCCTGGCGGCACGCCACCAGGCCGTCGATGACGCGGTGGACGCGATGTTCGGCGACACGCTGACTCACGGCCGGAGGGTGCGGGCCACCGACGCGGAGGGCTGGCATTCCGGCCGGGTCGCCGCCGACATGGCCAGCCTGCACAACCACGTCCCGGTCGCTGCTACCGCGTCGGTGTAAGAGTCATCCGCGCGGGTCATTGCCGTCCCCTGGTTATGGATAGGGACGGGTCGTGACTCTGTAGCCGCCGCGCGGGGTCCAGCGATGGACCGTCATCAGGCCGCGGGTGATATCCCAGCCGACGAACACCGCCTGCCCGATGTGCAAGGTGAACACGACCGCCTTGTCCGCTGCCCAGGCTAGCCACCACGCGTCAGCGGCCGTACTGCGAAGGTCCTGGCCGGCTTCTGCCGCCAGCCCGTACAGCTTGAGCTCTCCTTCCCCGCTGTCGGAGCCGGTCACTGCGCTGTGCAGCACATACCGCGGGTCCCGCTGCAGGTCGCCCGCCTTCGCCGACCAGGCCATGGCACCGATGAGCAGCTGGCCCCCGGCGATGTAGGGCTCGACCGGGCTGATGCGCGGGGATCCGTCGCGGCGCAGCGTGCCCAGCAGTGCCACGCGCGCCGAGGCCAGCCGGGCTGCGCCGAGCCGCGCGATCTCAGGCGCGGCCCGTTCGACATCCCGCCAGCTCGGTACCGCAGGATCACCCGTCACGTGGGCGACGCTACCGCCCGCTGCCCCGGTCCCGGGATCAACTTCACAGATGAGCAATCAGTGCGAGCAATACGAGCAGCAGGGCTAGCACAATCGTCACTGTGACGGCCGGAAGTATCACGAAAACCGCGTACAGGAATATGACCGGTCCAAAGTACTGGTCGTGGTTTGGGGCCATGCGCATGGCAGCCGCGGCTACGGGGTCACCTCAGGTCTGAGGCCGGTACAGGCGCGATAGACTGCGGGTCCGCAATCGCCGCGAAGGTCGCCCCGTTGTCAGCGATAAAGCGATTGACCATCCCGGCCGACGAAAGAAAAGGCTAACCACGTCGCCGGGTGGAATGGCGGGCGGGAGAGGCGGCACGGTTCGTTCGGGATCATTTGAATGGAAAGCGGGCGGTGCGGTGGCTTGCGCGGGCCGGGTGCGGGGGGCGGCGTGTGCCGTCGCTGTGAGCGTCAGCCGCGCCTGCGCCCGCTATCGAACGTAATGTCGGTGGCCGCCGCTAGATTGGCAGCATGGATCGCTCATATGGAGGAGGACGATCATGTGCTGGGAATGCGACCACCCGGGAAGCAGTCACCAGGACTACCTGGATCACATGCAGGGCCTGATCGACCGCTTTGGCTGGGCCGTGACGGGCGTGGAGGGTGACCGGATCCACCCGCCCTGGGCGTACACGCTCGGGCTGACCCCGCGTGGCAGGCCCGAGCTGGTAGTGACCGGGCTGCCGCTGCCGCGCGCCACCTGGCTGCTGAACGCGGTGGCCGGCTACGTGCTGGACACCACGGTCCCGCGGCCGGGAGAGGAGGTACTCGTGGAAGACGGTCCCCTGCTGGAGGTCGTCAGGGTCGCCGAGCCGGCGGCGCACCTGGCGGTCGCCGTCGATTTCTACGGGCCGGTGATCCAGGCACTGCAACTGGTGTACGCCGACGACCGCGGCCGCTGGCCGTGGGACGCCAGGGTCCGCGGGCCCCGGGGCGGGCAGCCGGTGCTCGGCCCGCGCGCCGCCATTCCGGCCGGGGCGGCGTGAGCTTGGCGGTTACGCGACAGGGTTCTGCGTGGCGGACAGGTGCCACGTGCCGCTGGCGTGCACCTCGGCGTAGCTGAGCCCGATGCCGAGAGTCGATCCGACCGCCACGCAGCGTGCCGCGCTGACGCAGGCGACGGAGTTGAGCGGGGCGGAGACGGTGTCCCCTGGTGGCTCGGGCAGCAGCGTGACCCGCCAGTCAGCCCCGTTCCAGGTCTCCGCGACCGGCTGCAGCTGATAGGTGCCCGTCGCGGCGCAGAACCGGGCCGTCGGGCAGGAGATGCTGGTCAGGAACTCGTCCCCGGTCTTGTGCACGATCGGCGCGGGTTCGACCCGCCACGTCGATCCGTTCCAGTGCTCGGCGAGCGGGAACTGCTGCTGGCTGTTCCCGATCGCGGTGCAGTCCGTGGCCGAGACGCAGGACACCGCGGTGAACTGGTTGAAGTGGGCGACGTTCACCGCGGGAAGCAGCTGCCAGGTGCGGCCGTTCCACCGCTCGGCGAGCACCTGGTCCCTGGCCTTCGGGTTGGGCTTGCCCGTCAGGCCGTAGGTGTAGTCGCCGACCGCGACGCAGTCGTCAGGCGACACGCACGAGATCCCTGTGATCTCCACCGACTGGAAGGAGTGCGGCGGCGCGTGCATCACCCCGACGCTGAACGCCTTGCCGTTCCAGGTCGCGTAGACCGGCACCGGCGTTTTGGCCGTCCAGCCGACGAAGACGCATGAACCGGGCACCGGGCAGGAGAGCGCGACCAGAACAGGACCGCTCGGGCCGGTGACCGCGTGCCAGCTGCCGCCGCTCCCGGCGAGGAGCGCCGGGACACCGAGGGCCAGGCACCTGGCGGCCGCGGGGGTCGCGGCGGCCCCGGCGGCGGCCGGGGCGAAGGCACAGGAGATCGCCGACAGGACGCCCGCCGGAGACGGTTCCTGCCTCCAGGAACCGCCACTCCACGCCTCGATGAGGGTGTGCGTGGCCGACCCGAGGACCGTGTACCCGACCGCGTAACAGGTACCGCCCGTGCAGGACACCCCGTTGAGGGTGTTCCCGTGCTTGGCCGGGGGCACGCTCGCCGTGAGCGCCGGAGTGCCTGTCTGCGACGTACCGGCCACCGCCGCGCCGGACGCCGACGTGGCCGCCGTCGTGCCGCATGCGGCAGTCGCGCCGGCGAGCGCCAGCACCGCGGCCACCCGCGCGCCGCCTCCAAGGAGCCTCATGATCGCCTCTCAGTGAAGAAAGCAAGCGAACTGCTGCCCTCGTAGACGCCCAGACGGACCTCCCGGTTGGGTGTGCGCCGGCCGAAAAGCCGGCGCCCTGCTCTGCGGCGCGGGCCGCGTTAAGGGCGTATGTTGAGCCCGTCCCCATCGGATTCACAACCCGCTTCCGCGGAAACGCGAGTGCTGCCGGATCGCGGCTGAGCACCTGTTGCAGCCGGCAAGATGCTGGGCAGGCGCCACGGTTCGTTCTGGATGACGGGGATGAGGACCACCTACGGCGGGTCAGCGATTTGGGCCGGGGCACTGAACGGTTGCCGTGTGCAGGTCAT
>JASHPP010000229.1 GCA_030038035.1 Trebonia sp. | reverse complement strand
GCCTCGCCTGCCTCGCCGCCTGCCTCGCCCGCACCCGCTGCGCGCCGGCGGCCGGTGAGCCGCGGCGGCGTGGCTGTCCTGGCGGTCACCGTGCTGGCGGTGGCCGGGGTGGCCGCCGGGCTGGCCCTGGCCCTCCCGCGCGGCACAGGCGGCTCGCCAGGCACGAAGACGACCACGTCGCCCGCGGCGACGCCGACGCCGACGTATCCGCCATTTGCCGCCGCGGGAGTCAGCCGCCATGCCTGCTCGGGCACGTACAGCTCGGGCACCGGGCGGCACGAGGTGCAGCTCGTCGTCACGAACTCAAGCGGCGCCTTGGTCAAGGTCATCTGGCTCAAGTCCGCCGCCGACCAGGAGCTTTACGTCACGCTGAAGCCAGGTCAATCCAGGACGCTTGACGTGTACGTCGGCGATTACTGGCGGATAGCGAGCAGCGGGGGCGGGTGCCTGGGCATCTTCAGGGTCAACAGCGGCGGTCATATCACCGCGCAGAGACCATGACACGACCGTAGCCCGGTCAAAGACGGCATCAGGTCAAAGACGGCATCAGGTCAAAACGGAACTGTCCAGGCGGAACAGTCAAAACTGTCTGCCCGCAGGCTAGACACCCCCCCATAAGTGTCCTACGGTGGCTGCTATGGCCTCAACGGCGACGCCTGCAGCTCACGACCACCCCGAGGTCAGCCGCCTGTTCGAGCTGCGCAGCGAACCCGCCAGGGAACTGGCCAGGCAAGCGGGCGCGGTAGCGGACGCCTGCCATGCGATGGCGGTCCGCTTCCACCGGGGCGGCAAGCTCGTCGTGTTCGGTGCGGGCGGGCCGAGCACCGACGCCCAGCATGTCGCGGTGGAGTTCGTGCACCCGGTCATCGTCGGCAAGCGCGCGCTCCCGGCGATCTCGCTGACGACAGATGTGGCCACCGTGACCGGGATAGCCGAACGCGAGGGCGTGAGCGCGATCTTCGCCCACCAGATCCGCGTCCTGGCCAGCCCCGCCGACATCGCCCTGGGGATCTCCGCCGACGGGGACAGCGCCAGCGTGCTGGCCGGCCTGGAGGCGGCCAGGGAGCTCGGCCTGCTCACGATCGCCCTTGTCGGCGGCGGCGGGGGACGGATCGCGGCGAGCCCGGCGGTGGATCACCTGCTGGCGGCGGCAGCGGCCGACCCGCGGGTGGTCAAGGAAATGCACGTGACCACGTACCACATCCTGTGGGAGCTGGTGCACGTGTTCTTCGAGCAGCCGGGCGTGCTTGATCCCGGCGTCGTGTCATGACCGCCATGACCGGCGGCCAGCCGCCAGGCTGCCACGGCGACACGTGCATCACCTGCTCCGACGCCGCCGTCGAGGTGCGGGTCGTGCGGCTGCTGGCTGACGGGCTGGCCGTGGTGGACACCGGGCAGGGCGAGGAAGAGGTCAGCGTCGCGCTGGTGGCCGCCGCGGCCGGCGCCACGATCCTGGTGCACGCGGGGGAAGCGATCGCGGTCGTGGACGCTAGCGGGGAGGTGGTCTCGTGACCAGGGGAGAGGACGAGAGCGGCGCGGCGGCGATGCAGTCGCTCTACCCGTTCCTTTACGCCGACACGGGCGACCTGGCGGCCGTGCTTGAGCAGGTTCGCGCCTCGACCGTCGCCAAGGCCGGGGAGATCTGCGAACTGCGCCGGGTCATCGCCGCCAGGGACGGAGCGCGGCTGGCGCAGTGCGCGCGGCAGGCCGCGGCCCGCTTCGCGGCGGGCGGGCGGCTGTTCGCCTTCGGCAACGGCGGCAGCGCGACCGATGCCCAGCAGCTCGCGACGCTGTTCCTGCACCCGGGCGGGGACGCCCGCCCGCTGCCGGCGTTCGGGCTGGCCAACGACACCTCGGTGGTGACGGCGCTGTGCAACGACATCGGCGTGGACGTCGTTTTCGCCCGCCAGCTCGCCGCGTTCGGCGGCCGTGACGACATCGCGGTCGGCCTGTCGACGAGCGGCAACTCCGCGAACCTGGTGCGCGCCTTCGACGAGGCGGGCCGGCGCGGGATGCTCACGATCGGGCTGGCTGGCTACTCGGGCGGGAAGATGGCCGAGCTGGACAGCATCGACTACCTGTTCGTGGCGCCGTCCGCCTCGATCCACCGGATCCAGGAGGCGCAGACCACGATCTACCAGGTGCTCTGGGAGCTCACCACATGTGCCCTCGGCGCGGCCGAGGGCCCGGAAGAGGTGTCACATGTGTCTTGGCATACCGGGTGAGGTCATCGAACTGCACCCCGAGCAGCCCGACCTCGCCAAGGTGAGCGTCAGCGGCGTGAAAAGGCTGATCAACATCGGCCTGCTCGCCGACGACCCGCCCAAGCCGGGTGACTGGGTGCTGATCCACGTCGGCTTCGCGCTGTCCAAGATCGACGAGGCCGAGGCGGCGGCGGCCATGGCGTTCCTTGAAGGGATCGGCCAGGCCTACGAGGACGAGATCGCCGCGCTGCGCGAGTCACTGATCGAATAAAGGCACTGACCGAACAGGAGTGTGCGGACGATGCGGTTCGTCGACGAATTCCGTGACGCGGACAAGGCGCACGCGCTCGCCGCCAAGATCGCGGCGCTGTGCGAGCCCGGCCGGCGGTACAAGCTCATGGAGGTGTGCGGCGGGCACACCCACACGATCTACAAGCACGGCCTCGAGGACTACCTGCCCGAGTCGATCACGCTGGTGCACGGCCCCGGCTGCCCGGTGTGCGTGATACCGATGGGGCGCGTCGACGACGCCATGCACCTGGCGTCGCGGCCGGACGTGATCATGACCTCGTTCGGCGACATGATGCGGGTGCCGGGCAGCCACGGGTCGTTCTTCGACGCCAAGGCGGCGGGCACCGACATCCGCATGGTCTACTCGCCGCTTGACTCCCTCAAGATCGCCAGGCAGAACCCGGACCGGCAGGTCGTCTTCATGGCGATCGGGTTCGAGACGACCGCGCCGTCCACCGCGATGACCATGCTGCGCGCCGCGGCCGAAGGCCTGCGGAACTTCTCCGTGTTCTGCAACCACGTCACGATCATCCCGGCGATCAAGGCCATCCTCGACTCACCCGACCTGCGGCTCGACGGGTTCATCGGGCCAGGGCACGTGTCCACGGTCATCGGCTGCCGGCCCTATGAGTTCATCGCCCGTGACTACGGCAAGCCGGTCGTGGTGGCCGGGTTCGAGCCGCTGGACATCCTGCAGTCCATCTACATGCTCATGCTGCAGCTGTCGCAGGGCCGGTCGGAGGTCGAGAACCAGTACTCGCGCGTGGTGCCGTGGGACGGCAACCTGGTCGCCCTGGCGGCCATCGGCGAGACGATGGAGCTGCGGCCCTACTTCGAATGGCGCGGCCTTGGCTTCATCTCGCACTCCGCGCTGAAGGTGCGCGAGAAGTACGCGGCGATGGACGCGGAACTGCTGTACGAGGTGCCCGGGGTGCGGGTCGCCGACCCCAAGGCGTGCCAGTGCGGCGAGGTGCTCAAGGGGGTGCTCAAGCCGTGGGAGTGCAAGGTCTTCGGGACCGCCTGCACGCCCGAGACCCCGATCGGCACCTGCATGGTGTCACCGGAGGGGGCCTGCGCCGCGTACTACAACTACGGCCGGATGCACCGCAGCCGGGTCCCCGAGGCGGCGGCCGCACAGGCGGCACAAGGGGCACAGGCGGTGCGGGCGGCACAGGCGGGCCGGGCGGTCGCGCCATGACCGGCTGGATCGAGGAGGCGCTGCGGGAGCACGACCACGCCGCCGCCGACCTGCCCGGCGATCCGGCGGGACGCCGCGAGCTGCCGGTGACCGATCGCGAGCAGCAGGTGCTCGACCGCATCGACCGCGCCCGCCGCCGCACTCCGCGCGTCCGCGAGGACCGGGTCACGATGTCCCACGGCGCTGGCGGCAAGGCGACCCAGACGCTGGTCGAGGCGATCTTCCTCGACGCGTTCCGCAACCCGCTGCTCGAACCCCTCGAGGATTCCGCCGAGCTTCGGCTGGCCGGCTCCCGGGTGGCGCTCACCACCGATTCCTACGTGGTGTCCCCGCTGTTCTTCCCCGGCGGCGACATCGGCGACCTGGCGGTCAACGGGACCGTCAACGACCTGTCGGTGACCGGGGCCACCCCGCTGTACCTGTCGGCCGGCTTCATCCTCGAGGAGGGTTTCCCCGTCGCCGACCTGACCCGCGTCGCCGCGTCGATGCGGGACGCCGCGGCCAGGGCGGGGGTCTGCGTGGTCACCGGTGACACGAAGGTCGTGCAGCGGGGCAAGGCCGACGGCTGCTACGTCAACACCGCCGGGGTGGGCCTGTTCGAGCGGGACGTGACCCTCGGCGTGGCCCATGCCAGGCCCGGCGACGCCATCATCGTGTCCGGCCCGATCGGCGACCACGGGATCACGATCATGCTGGCCCGCGGCGAGCTCGACATCGAGGCCGACATCGGCTCGGACACGGCCCCGCTCAACGGCCTGGTCGCGGGCCTGCTCGACGCGGTCCCCGAGGTGCGGGCGATGCGGGACGCCACCCGCGGCGGGGTCGCGACCATACTCAACGAGATCGCGCGGGCCGCCCAGGCCGGGGTGCTGGTCAGCGAGGACGACATCCCCGTGCGGGACGAAGTCCGCGGCGCCTGCGAGCTGCTCGGGATCGACCCGATGTACGTGGCGTGCGAGGGACGGCTGGTGGCGGTGGTGCCCGCCGCCAGCGCGGACCGCGCGCTCGCGGCGCTGCACGCGCACCCGCTGGGGGAGCGGGCGGCCGTCATCGGCGCCGTGACCGACGGCCAGCCGGGGATCGTCCAGCTCAAGACCGCGTTCGGCGGCACTCGGATCGTCGACCTGCTCGTCGGCGACCCGCTCCCGCGGATCTGCTGACACGCCGCCGCAGGAGCCGGGCGAGCCGGGAGCCGGCACTGTCCGTTCGGGACAATTGAAATCTTTTATCCCGAACGAGCACGCCCGCCTCACCTGCCCTCACGGACTGCCTGGGGCGGCGACGGCGCGGCGGACGCAGGCTTCCGCGCAGTACCAGATCACGTCGGCGGCGGCCTTGCCGACCATGAAGCCCAGCCACACGCCGCCTGGCAGCGGCCGCAGCAGCCACGCGGCCCCGATCAGGCAGCCCGGGCGGATCAGCGTGAAATCGAGCACCTCGGCGGCCGCGCAGGAGCCAAGCTCCTGTCGCACCGCGTGCCAGGCTCCGCCCGCCAGCCTGCGCCACCCGGCCAGGTGGGCCGTCGCCCGCCACGCCGCCAGCCCCGCCCTGGCCCCCAGGCAAGCGTAGAACCCGGCGAACTCCCCGACGGTCGCCAGCCCGGCGGCGGCGACCAGCGACCCGGCGGGCAGGTACCCGGCGGCGAACCCGGCCGCCGCGCCCGCGGTTCCGCACACCTCCGCGAGCCCGAACCGCGCCCGCCATGCCCGCCACCACCGCCTGCAGGCCGCGCCACCGCTCACGGCCACCCCCTTGGACTCGCGCCGTGCACACCAGCGTGCCCGCGCGGTCTTGCCCCGCGATTGAGCGGCGATTGCGGCCCCCGCTAGCGGGACGGTCCTGCCAGACGGTCGCCGCAACCTTTGCGTTCTGGCGGAAATCTGTGCTAACGGGTGCCAGGATTTCTGGCAGCGCGCACACGAGGAGGGGACGGCAATGGATCGAGATCGGCACGGCCGCCGGCGGCTGAATGCACTTGCTCCCGGCAAGACCCGGCGGTGGCGGGTAGCCGGCCTCGTCTTCGCGGTCGCCGGGCTGGTGGCGTCAGGGGCCATGGTCATCGCTGGCTCGGCGGTCACGGCGGCGGCTGCGCCGGCCGCGCCGGCTGCGCCGGCGACCCTCACGGGAGTCACGGCCGTGTCCTGCGTGTCCGCCTCTCGCTGCTGGGCAGGCGCGTACGACGCCAGCGGCTCCGCCATCATCGCGACAGCGGACGGGGGCGCCACGTGGAAGGTGGAGTACGCGACCACGAGGTTCGACGACATCGCGGGCATCGACTGCACCTCCGCCGGCCACTGCCTCGCTATCGGTTACGCGGCGGAGGACTCCAGCGCCGCGTTCCTTGAGACGACCGACGGGGGCGAGATTTGGAGCACGCACGCCGCGCCGAAATCCCTGGCCCTGGCCGAAGCCATCTCCTGCGCCAACGGCCTGGACTGCTGGGCCGTCGGATTGGCCGGCAACCGGTTCGACGCCGCGGTGGCCCATACCGCTGACGGTGGCAGCGTGTGGACGCCGGAGTCGATCCCCGCTCTCCAGACGGCGATGGCCAGCCCGTTCGGCATCTCCTGTGCATCGAGCACCGTCTGCCTTGTCACCGGCGAGGCCGCCCTGACCACGGCCAACGGCGGGAAGACCTGGACCAGGCACGCAGTCCCCGGTGGGGTGCCGCTGGGTCCGGTGACCTGCCCATCGGCCAAGGACTGCTACGCCGTCTTCGACGTCACCTCCGCCATACCGTCGCACGAGCAGGCCTACCTCTACACCTCGGCTAACGGCGGGGTGACCTGGAAGGACGTCCTCTCGGCGCCCAGCCACGTGGCCGGGTTCGGCGGTATCTCCTGCCCCTCGACGACGACCTGCGTGGCGGTGGGCGGCGGCTACGCTCCCCAGGGAGGCGGCACTGACACTCTGTACGGCCTGTCCGAGCTCACGTCGACCAGTGGCAGGCACTGGGCGGAGAGCACGGTGGCCAAGGTGCAGGAGCTTTTCGCTGACTCCTGCGTCACCAAGACCAGGGACTGCATCGCCGTCGGCCTGGCCCGCGCCGCAGGCGTGATCCTGAAGTCCGCCAACGACGGGGTGACCTGGACGTCCGAGCCGCTGCCCAAAGCGTGACCACACCTGCGGGGCCTGCCTGATTTCCGGCCAGGGGAAGCAGGGGCCAGATCAGGGAATTCCGGATTCCCGCGCTCACGCGCAGTCGTCATCCTGTCGGCATGCGACAGAACACCGAGCATCTCAGAAGGGGCTCACCGGTGCTGCGCACCCGTGGGCTGCGCAAGGAATACGGCACGGGTGAAGGCCTGGTCCGGGCGCTTCGCGGCATCGACCTGGACGTCGGCGCGGGCGAGACACTGGCCGAGATCCTGCAGGCCGAACTCGGCTGAGGCAGCAGGGCAGCTCGCACCGTCGGTGTCGCAGCGTCGCACCGGTCCCTAGCATGGCGCTATGCGACCTTCCGGGCCGGCTCGCGACGCCGCGGCCGTGCCGCCGGCGGCGCGGATCGAGGTGGTCCGCGAGGAACGGTTTGGCATTTCAATCTCCGACCCGTACCGCTGGATGGAAGCCGAGGATCAGGAGCTAGCCGACTGGCTGGCCGGTCAGGGGGCGCACGCCGCCGCCGCGCTGGCGGCCCTACCGGGGCGTGCGGCGCTGCTGGCCCGGGTTACCGCGCTTGCCTCAGCCGCCGCGGCGGATTCGGCGTTCACCCCGGCGGGCGAGCGGATGTTCTTCCTGCGCCATCCGCCCGGCGGCGGCGTCCCCGTGCTGATGATGGACGAGCAGGTCGTGCTCGACCCCTCCGTGCTCACCGGTGCCGGGCACTGGAACCTGGACTGGTTCGTTCCCTCCCCGGATGCGCGCCTTGTCGCCTGCGGACTGTCCCGAGGCGGCTCGGAGCAGAGCACGCTGCGGGTGCTCGACACAGACGCCGGTGAGCTGCTGCCCGACGCCGTCACCGGTGCGTTCCTCGGGGCGGTGAGCTGGCTGCCCGGGGGCGACGCGCTGCTGTGCCATCGCTATCTGGACCAGGAGCCGGGTGCGCCGGCGCACCGGCGGCGGGACAGCCGCGCCTGCCTGCACCGGGTGGGTACCCCGGCCGAAGACGACCTCGTGGTGCTGGCCCGCGGTCTCAATCCGGCGGTGACGCTGTCACCGGCCGACCGGCCGCTCGTGTTCGCTCCGCCCGGCTCGGACTGGATGGTCGCCGTCATCGCGCACGGCACGCTGACCATCCCGGTCGGCGATGACCTGGCGGACTGCTCGTTCTACGTGGCGCCGCGCGCCGCTCTCGCCGATCCGCGGGCCTGCCCCTGGCGGCTGGTGGCCGGGGCATCCGACGGCGTCGTGTCGTACGCGCTGCATGGCGACGACATGTACCTGGTCACCCACCGCGGCGCGCCACGGCTGAGGGTGGACCGGGTATCGCTCGCGGATTTCACCGCGGTGACCGTGCTGCCCGCGGGGGAGCGCGCCGTGGTGGCGGTCCGCGTGGCCGGCGATGACCTGCTGGTGCACGAGCGCGACGCCGGGCTGAGCCGGCTGCGCCGGGTACCGGTGGCCGGGGGGAAATCCGCGGATGTGCCGCTGCCCGTCAACGGCGTGCTGGATGGGTGGGCGGTCCACCCGTCGCGGCCCGAGGTGTTCCTCACGCTCGGCTCGCGGACCTCCCCGCCGCGGGTGTACAAGTACTCGGCTGGCGCCGTCGCCGGCACCGGCTGGCTGCCGTCCCGGCCGGCTGGCTTCGGCGGCGTCGTCACGGCTGACCTGCGGGTGCCCGCCCGCGACGGCACGCTGATCCCGCTGCGGGTCACCCACCGTTCCGGGCTCAGGCTCGACGGGACCAGCCCCGCGATCTTGACCGGCTACGGCTCTTTCGGCGTCGTGCCCGGCCGGCTGTTCGCGCCGGAAATGCTGGCCTGGTACGAGCGCGGCGGCATCCTCGCGGAGGCGGGGCTGCGCGGCGGCGGCGAATTCGGCCGCGAATGGCACGAGGCAGGCCGCGGGCCGCGCAAGATCACCACGATCACCGACTTCATCGATTGCGCCGAGTACCTCATCGCGCACGGCTACACCACGGCGCGGCGGCTCGCCGGGCGGGGCGGCAGCGCCGGGGCGGTACCGGTCGGCGGCGCGCTGGTCCGGCGCCCCGACCTGTTCGGCGCGATCGTGCTCGAGGTGCCCTCGGTGAACAAGACCCGGCCGACGGGAGCGGGGAGCGTCAGCGAGTTCGGCGACGCCGCCACCGAAGCCGGGCTGCGTGACCTGCTCGCCATCGACTGCTACCAGAACGTGACGGACGGCACCCGCTACCCGGCGGTGCTGCTCACCGCCGGCCTCAACGACCCGCGGGTGGCGGTCTGGCACCCCGCCAAGATGGCCGCCCGGCTACAGGCGGCCACCACGTCCGGCCGCCCTGTCCTGCTCCGCGTAGACCCGGACGCCGGTCACGGCTACGGGTCCACCGCTGCCCAGCACGCCGAGCTGACCACGGACATCCTCACCTTCCTGCTGCACGAGCTGACCTGACCGGGTCCCCGAGGTGGTGGCGGGGAAGCGCGCGACGAGATCCGCCCGAGCCGGAGTACACGCATCCTTCGCGCCAGCAGACGTCAAGGCGCTGCTGCTGAGCGGAATCGGCGCCTGCCTGGGCTAGCGGCCCTGGCGGGGCCTGAGCTGGGGGATCGTTCGGCGGCACGCGGAACGTCGGCCTGCTCGGCGGCCTGCTCCCCGGCGGGCTCGGCGGCCTGCTCCCCGGCGGCCCGCTCCCGCGGATCTGCCGGCACGCTGCCGCAGGAGCCAGGCGAGCCGGGAGTCAGCACTGTCCGTTCGGGAAAATTAGATCTTTCACGGGGCCCTCGGGCGTGTCGCGGGGCGTCCATCCCGATGATTGTCCGGATTGAGATGGTTTGTCCCGCGTGAGGTCCGGGTCCGGCCGGGCCCGGATGCCGCGCGTGCTGGCGGTGGGGCCCCCAGCGCCAACCCTATTGTCGGTGGGGGCCCCACCGACAATGGCCGCCGGGACCTTACCAGCCTGGAAACCGCATAAAACGGGCAATAGCGACTTATTGCCCGGGGAGGCCCATATGCCGACGGCATCCCCGACCGGGGGATCTGCGTCCTTGTATAACTGACTCAGTCAGTTATACTTCTGGCATGCCACGCCGAACGCCGCAGGGACGGGTGCGGGATATCGCCCGCGCCGCGTGTGACGTGTTCATCGCCAAGGGCTACCGCGGGACGCTGATGACCGACGTGGCCGAGCGGCTGGAGCTGAGCCACGCGCTGTTGTACCGGTACGTCGAGAGCAAGGAGGCCCTGCTGGAGCTGGCGGTCCGCTACGCGATCGACCAGGGCGCCGACCTGGAGGCCGTGGTGCCGCTGGCCACGCCGCGGGCGGGGCACAGCCTGGAGCTGATCCGGGGCTGGCTGGCTGAGCGCGCGGCTTTCCCGCAGCTTCGCGGCGCGCTTGAGCGCGGGCCTGGCGGCGGCGCCGCGCCGGAGCTGGCCGGGATCATCGACGAGCTCTACGACTTCATCGAGCAGAACCGGCTGCTGCTGCTGCTGATCGAGAGCCTGGCCGGCGACTACCCCGGGCTGGGCCGGGAGTCGGTCAACGATCGCAAGCGCGCCTTCAGCGGCCTGGTGGCCGCCTTCCTGGCAAGCCGCGCCGCATCCGGGGGGCTGCGCCCGCTCGCCGACCCGGGGATCGCCGCCCGCTTCCTGACCGAGTCCGTCGCCTGGTTCGCCCAGCACCGCAAGCGCGATCCCAGCGCCGCCGCGATCGACGACCAGCAGGCCCGTTCGACGGTGCGGGAGCTGCTGCTGGCGGCGTTCGTCCCCGACACGGCTACGACCGGGACGGCCCGGCCCTGAACCCAGGGACCTAGGCCTTGCGTCACCGGATTCAGGAAAGGGGCTGCTGATGGCCGGCTTGGCTCGCTGGTGCTTCCGGCACCGCAGGCTCGTGCTCGCCGGCTGGCTGCTGGCGCTGGTGCTGTTCACCGCCGTGAGCCGGGCCGCCGGGATCAGCTACGCCACCAGCGTCACCGTGCCGGACAGCCCCTCGGCCCAGGCTCTGGCCATCCTGCAGCACGACTTCCCGGCCGCTTCGGGTGACGCCGACCAGATCGTGGTCCAGGCGAGGACCGGGTCGGTGCTGTCCGGCCCGGTGCGCGCCGAGGTCGAAGCCATGCTGGCCGCGGTGCAGAGGCTGCCCCGCGTCGCCAGTGTGACCAGCCCTTACGGCCCGGGCGGCGCGAGCCAGGTCAGCCGGGACGGGAAGATCGCCTTCGCGACCGTCAACTTCGACGCCCAGGCCGATGACCTTCCGGCCGGCGCGGTCAACGCGGTGATCCGGACCGCCCAGGCCGCCAGGGGGCCCAACCTGACCGTCGAGCTCGCCGGCCAGGCAATCGAGAACGTCCGGCCGCAGCAGTCCTCCCACAGCACCGTCCTGGGGGTGATCCTCGCCCTGATCGTGCTCGGCGTGGCGTTCGGCGCGCTGTTCGCCGCGATCACCCCGATCGTGACCGCGCTGGTCGCGATCGGCATCGGCTACGGCATCACCGGCCTGCTCAGCCACGTCCTGTCCATCGTCAGTTTCGCCCCGATCCTGGGGGTGCTGATCGGCCTCGGCGTCGGGATCGACTATGCCCTGTTCATCGTCACCCGCCACCGTGGCGCCGTGCGGGCCGGAGCCGGCATCGAGGACGCCGCGGTGAACGCGGTCAGCACCGCCGGGCGGGCGGTGCTTTTTGCCGGGCTCACCGTGGCGATCGCGCTGCTCGGCCAGTTCGCGGTCGGGATCTCGTTCCTCTACGGCGCGGCGGCCGCGGCGGCAGTTACCGTCCTGCTGACCATGCTGGCCTCGCTCACCCTGCTCCCGGCGCTGCTTGGCTTCATCGGGCCCAGGGTGCTCAGCCGCGGGCAACGCCGGCGGGTCCGCGAGACCGGCCCGCAGGCCGAGGCGACCGCCTCCGGCTGGTGGTACCGGTGGTCGCGGTCGATCGAGCGCTGCAGCGCGCTGGCGGCGGCCGCCGGCCTGCTGGTGGTGATCGCCGTCGCCCTCCCGGTGTTCACCCTGCGGCTCGGCCTTGACGACGCGGGCACCGACCCCGCGTCGTCGACGACCCGGCAGGCCTACGACCTGCTCGCCGAGGGCTTCGGACCGGGGTTCAACGGGCCGTTCGAGCTGGTCGCCGCGCTCCCAAGGCCGGCGGACGAGGCCGCCTTCGCACGGGTCGCCGAAGCCGTGGCCCGCCAGCCGGGGATCGTGGCCGCGACCTCTGTGCAGGTGAGCCCCGCAGGCACCGCCGCGGTCGCGGTGCTCTACCCGGCCACCGCCCCGCAGGCGGCCCAGACCGCCGCGCTGCTCGGCCAGCTCCGCAGCCGGGTAGTACCGCAGGTCGAGGCCGGCAGTGGCCTGAACGTGCTGATCGGCGGGGTAACCGCCGCCCAGGTCGACTTCTCCGCCGACCTCGCCGGCAAGCTCCCCTTGTTCATCGCGATCGTCGTGATCCTGGCGTTCCTGCTGCTGATGCTCGTCTTTCGCAGCCTGGTAATCCCGGCGATGGCCGCGGTGATGAACCTGCTGTCGGTCGGGGCCGCCCTCGGGGTGACGAACGCAGTATTCGGGTGGGGGTGGGGCTCGTCGCTCCTCGGCATCGGCGGCACCGCACCGGTCGAGGTGTTCCTGCCGGTGATCATGTTCTCGGTCCTGTTCGGGTTGTCCACGGACTACGAGGTGTTCCTCGTCAGCCGCATCCACGAGCAGTGGGTCCGCACCGGGGACAACCGGCAGGCGGTCACCGGCGGGCAGGCGGTGACCGGCCGGGTGATCACGGCCGCGGCCAGCATCATGATCTTGGTGTTCCTGTCATTCGTGCGTGGCGGCAACATCATCATCCAGCAATTCGGAGCCGGCCTCGCCGCAGCGGTCATCATCGACGCCTTCGTCGTCCGCACCGCCCTCGTACCGGCGCTCATGCACCTGTTCGGGCGGGCCAACTGGTGGCTCCCCGGCTGGCTCGGCCGCTTGCTGCCGGCCCTGCGCGCACCGGCCCTGCACACGGCCCTGCACACAGAAAGCGAACCGGCAACCGTGCCTGACCGGCCTGCCCGCCACGACAGGGATCCAGGAAAGACGCGGTCGGAGCATGACTCCAGACGCCAAATCCGGCCACTGGCCTGACAACGGACGCGCACCGGCCGCCGGCGCGCGCAAGCCAACCGGGCACCGCACACGGGGCTAGACCCACTGCCGGGAGTGAAGGCAACCGGGCCGTTGGCGCAGCCGGCCCGATACGGCCGGGCCGTTGGCGCAGCCGGCCCAGTCAGGCAGGCCGGGGCAGCGGCCGAAGGCACCAGGCACGGCCACAGCCGCCGGCCGGCCGCCACCCTGCCCGGCCACCAAGCCTGCCCCGCCGGGGCGCTGACCTTTCTTTACCATGAGCGCCGGGAGCACGAGATCAGCTACCTCGCGCTGCGGCACACCCTGCCCGGCGGCCGGGTACCGCGCTCCGGCGACCCGGCCTGCCCGCAGCAGGAGACGCGGGCGCCATCGGCGCCGCACCAGGCGCCGCGGATCGCCATCACTGCTTCGCGCTTATGCAGGACGGCCTCGGCACGGTTGCCCTCACCGACAGCCACGGCACCTGGCTCCACTGGCTCATTCCGGGATAACGAGGGCGCGCGCCCGGGGCGTAGCTGTTCAGCCTGGGTGCAAGTGCATAAATCGAATCTCCAGCCGACCAGGAGCCCCGGCCACGCCCCCGCTCGCGGGGTATGGGCGGCCTCATCATGGGTCGTTGGTGCTCTATATGACCACCTATGACCCATGATCATGCTCCATGCCGGTTTCCGGGAGGTCTTATGCTTGCTGGATCAGCTACCCCGGCTGGTGGGAACAGCGCCAGCGCCCGAACACCTGTGCGGGGACAAGGACGGCAGCGCAGTCGGCGGCTTGGCATGGGCTTATGGGCGCACTGCCGATCGACCTGTCGCGTGGCGAGGATCCGGTGGACCCTGAGCGGGAGCTGCCGGCGCGGGAGCGGCAGAATTTCCTCAGCCAGTACGTGTTGCGGGCGGGTAGGCGGGTTGCGCCGCGGTCACCTCGCAGCCACCTCGCCCGTGGCGGGGCCGGCCCGGGCTGCCCCTCGCAGCGGCGACGCCCGGCTGCGGCACGCCGGATTTAAGAAGTACGCCGTTAAACGGCTTCCGTTGCCGTTAACATCCCCCTCGTAACTGACTAAGCGGGGGAAATTATGAAAAAAGCCCGGCTGGCTCTGCAAGCCATTGGCGTTCCGCTCCTCGCCGCGGGCACGCTGCTTGGCAGCCAGGCGGCGGCGGTTCCCTCCCTGGCGGCGACCTCTACCGCGGTGTCGTCGTCCGTGTCGGCACGGGTGGTGTTGCGAGCGAGCGGGGCACCGCGGACGCCGGCCGGTGCCACCAGCCTCGGAACGGTGCCAGCCAGTCAGCAGGTTCACTTCGACGTCGTGCTCAAGGTGCGCGATCAAGCCGCCCTGACGGCTTATCTCAGTGGCCTGGCGAACCGGAAGTCGCCCTACTTCCACCGCTTCCTGCGCAAGGGGCAGTTCGGCCCGCTGTTCGGCCCGACGCTTTCGCAGGTGGCGGCGGTCGAGGCGGCCTTGACGGCGGCCGGGCTGTCCCCCGGTCAGGTCACCGCGGACCGGCTGACCATCCCGGTCACGGCGACCGCCTCAGCGATCGAGCACGCCTTCGGCATCAGCCTGCTGAGGTACCGGCTCCCCGGAGGACGGGTGGCCTACGCGAACTCAGCCGCGCCGGAGATCGCCGCGGCTGTGGCCCCGCTTGTCGACGGCGTACTGGGCCTGAACGACCTGTATCAGGCGCAGTCATCGCTGGAGCGGACGCAGCCGGGCCGGGCCGGGCCGCCCAGCCAGGACGTGCCGGCGGCGGCCGGCACGGCAGGACCGCAGCCGTGCGCGGCTGCCAGCGACGCCTGGCCCGACACGATCAACGTGTTCGCGGACTACTACGGAATGTCGCAGCTTTATGGCCTGGACGACTTCGGGCAGGGCGAGCGGATCGCGGTCATGGAGTTCGAGCCGAACCTGCCCTCGGATATCAGCGCCTACGAGTCGTGCTACGGCATCTCCACCCCGGTCACCTACATCACGGTCGACGGCGGCGCGGGGACCGGCGCCGGTTCGGGCGAGGCCGCGCTGGACATCGAGATCCTCGCCGGCCTGGCGCCGGAAGCAACTATCGACGTCTACCAGGCGCCTAACACGATCAGTGAGGGGATGTACGACATCTTCAGCGACTTCGTCGCCGACGACACCGACAGCGTGCTTTCGTCGTCATGGGGACTGTGCGAGTCGGAGTGGGACACCGCGGACCTCAACGCGGACGAGGAACTGGCCGAACAGGCCGACGCGCAGGGCCAGACCATCCTCGCGGCAGCGGGTGACAACGGCTCGACCGCCTGCTCCAGCGCCGGCGCGCCCGACGCCACCCTCGACGTTCTCGCTCCCGCGGTGACGCCCTACATCGTCAGCGTCGGCGGCACGGAGATCGAATCCAGCGGTAGTGAGGTCGTCTGGAACGAGTCGGACAGCGATCTGGGTGCCGGCGGCGGCGGCGTTTCGGCGTACTGGTGCATGCCCGACTACCAGTACCAGCCGTCGATCCCCGGTATTTTCAGCCCGTACGACCCGACGAACTCCGCCTGCACGGACAGCGTGGACTCGCAGGGGTATCAGCGGGAGGTCCCGGACGTCTCGGCTAACGCCGACCCCTACAGCGGCTACGTCATCTACTACGACGGCGCATGGGAAGGCGGCTGGGGCGGAACCAGCGCGGCCACGCCGCTGTGGGCGGCCATCGCCGCGCTCACGGACGCTTCGCCGTTCTGCTCGGCCTATGACTCAGGCCCGGCGGGGGTGCTGCCGCAGGCGCTGTACGCCGCGGTGGCAAGCGACCAGGCCACCATTTACGGCGGTTCTTATCCGCAAGTCATCAAGGACATCACAAGCGGGAACAACGACTACACGCCGTCCGGGTACGCCGACGGCCTTTATCCGGCGACCACGGGTTACGACCTCGCGTCCGGTCTCGGAGCCCCGATCGTCGGAGGTGTCGGCTCGACGGGCGGCGCCAGCACGTACTTCCCTGGCTATACCGCGCTGATGTGCCGGCAGCTGGCCACCGCGCTGACGACGGACCGGGTCGCCGCCGTCTCCCCTGCCACTGGTGTGGCCGGGGAGACGGCGCAAGTCACGATCGACGGCACCGGGTTCCTGCCGATCGCGGGCGCAGACCGGGTCGGGGTGTACTCCGGCGCCACTCTCCTGGCCACGCTGACCCCGTCCTGCACCACCACGGCGTGCACGGTGACGCTGCCGGCCGAATCACCGGGCACCGTGGACCTGCTGGTCTCCGTCGAGGACGGCGCGTACACGAGCGCGGTTCCTGCCGACCGCTTCACCTACGCTGCAGGCGTGCCGCGCATCTCCTCGATTTCGCCGGCCAAGGGTACGGCGGGCGGCGGCACGAAGGTGACCATCCATGGCAGCAACTTCGTCGACGTCAAGTCGGTGACGTTCGGCGGCAAGGCGGGCACCAAGGTAGTGGTCACCTCGACCACCTCACTCACCGTCACCACGCCTAAGGGCACCAAGGGCGCGACCGTGAAGGTGGTCGTGACGGCTGCGGGCGGCGCCAGCAACGTCGTTCTGTACCTGTACACCTAGCTGGCAGGCACTGAGCTCGCGGCGCTTGCGGCTAAGAACCATGGTGCTATCATAATTAGTACCATGGACGAATTCAGCCTTGATCTTTCTGAGCCCACGCCCCTCTACGAGCAGGTCGCCGCCGAGATCCGGCGGGCGATCGCGGACGGTGAAGCGAAGCCCGGCGAGCGGATGCCGCTGGCGAAGGACCTGGCGACGGTCCTCGGCGTGAACAGGAACACGGTGCTGCGCGCGCTGCGCGCGCTGCGGGACGAGGGCCTGCTCGAGTTCCGGCGCGGGCACGGGATCACGGTCGCGGGCACGCCTGAGCGCGGCGCGGTCCTTGCGAAGGTGCGGGAGCTCGTCGCGTTCGCCCGCCGGCACGGCTACCGGCCGGACGAGCTCATCGCGATGATCGAGACGGTCTCGTAAGGGGTCGGCGTGCACCGCATCGTGAGCCGGGCCGGCGTCTCGCACCCGTCGGACACGGCTGACGCGCAGGCGCTGATCCGCGAGGCCAGGCGGCTGCGCCGGCGACGGTGGGCGATCGGGCTGTCGGCCATCATGCTCGCGGCGGCGGCGGGTGCCGGGTTCGCGCTGACGTCGGGCGGCGGGCACCGCGGCGCCCGGGTCGCCTCGCCGCGCGGCGCCCGGGTGACCATCCCCGGGCAGCAATCGGCCGGCACGCTGCCGGCCGGACCGCCCGTGACGCTGGAGGTGGCCGGGTCGCTCGCCGTCGGGCCGGGCGGCGCTTTGTACGTCGCCGCCCCCGGCCAGCATCGCATCCTCGTCCGGCTGCCGGACGGGACGTTTCGGGCCGTCGCGGGCACGGGGACCGCTGGCTATTCAGGCAACGCGGGGAAGGCGATCGACGCCGAGCTGTCCGATCCGTCCGACCTGACGTTCGCCGCGAACGGCGACCTGTACTTCACCGACTCCGGGCGGGTCCGTGTCATCGGAACCAGCGGCGTGATCGAGACGGTCGCCGGCGACGGGTCGACGTCATCGCCGGCCGGCCCGAATCCGGTTCCCACGGTGCCGAACGGCACGCCCGCACTGCGGGCCTCGCTTGGCCCGAGCCTGTCGATCGCATTCGGCCCGGGCGGCGTGCTCTACCTGGCCACGAGCACGCAGCTGCTGCGCATGACGACCAGGGGGCGGCTTTACGCGATCCGGGCACATCGCGTCTCCTTCGGCAACGTCCCCGGCCTGCCGGCCTCGCTGGATCAGAGCCTCGGGACAATCGCGCTCGACAACGCGGGCGACCTTTACGTCTCGGGGTTCAACGGCTGGGCCATCTGGCGCGTGGCGCCAGGCGGCGCCGCCACCTACGTCGGCTACGACCGGGGCAGCGGCGGCACGGCGCCCGACCTCGCCCGCGGCCCCGGCGGCGCGGTCTACGCCGGCAACGGCGCGACGATCGTGCGCGTGACCCCCACCCGCCTCGTTCCCGCGGCCGAACTGTCCGGGGTCGACGGGCAGTACTTCTGGACGATGGACTTCGCGTTCGGCCCGCACGGCACGCTCTACGCGGACGAGATGCCAGGCAACCTCGGCTTCGAGGCCAGGCAGGAGCTCGTGTCGGCGGCCCGAGGCCGCGTCACCGTGCTGTGGACCGAGCCCGCCGCCGCTGCCGCCGGGCACAGCCGATAGCGGCACAGGCACCGAGCCGACGCCGTCAGGCGGTTACCTCGTAGTCGGCACGCCGCGCCCGGCGGGTGCGCGCCCAGTACTCGAAGGAGAATCCCGGCCACAGGGCCCGGTTCACCCCCGCGTCGTCGAGGTACCAGCTGCGGCACCCGCCGGTGTTCCAGACCGCGCGCCGCAGCCTGCGCTGCAGGGCGTCGTTGTACTTCCGCGTGGCTGCCGTCCTTGCCTCGATCGTGCTCGCCTGCTCGCGGGAGAGGATCCGCAGGCAGCTCAGCACGTGCTGGACCTGGCTCTCGATCATGAAGACGACCGACGTGTGGCCGAGCCCCGTGTTGGGCCCGAGCAGCAGGAAGAAGTTCGGGAACCCGGGGACCGTGACCCCGCGGTAGGCCTCGACGCCGCCCGCCCAGGCGTCCGCGAGCTTGCGGCCCCCCCGTCCCGTCACGTTCAGTTCGCTCGCGGCGTCGATGACCCGGAACCCGGTGGCATAGACGAGAACGTCCGCCTCGTGCAGGCGCCCGTCCGCCGTCACCACGCCCGACGAGACGATTTCGCTGATCGCGTCGGTGACAAGAGCGACGTTCGGCCGCTGCAGCGCCGGATAGTAGTCAGAGGACAGCAGGATCCGCTTGCAGCCGATCGTGTAGTCCGGGGTCAGCCGGGCGCGCAGCTCGGGATCGGGAACCTGCCGCTCCAGGTGCCTGCGGGCCAGCGACGCGGCCGGGGCCATCAGCCGGGCATCGGCCGCGAAGCCGAGCGCCTGCAGTTCCAGCAGCCAGTAGATGGCGTAGCGCAGGCCGCGGGCGGCGCCGGGGACAGACCGCAGCGCGGCGCGCATCCCGGCGGGAATGGCGACGTCCGGCCGCGGACTGATCCACGGCGGCGTGCGCTGGAACACCGTCACCCGCGCGGTTTCGCCGGCTACGGCGGGGACCAGCTGGATGGCGGAGGCGCCGGTGCCGATGACGGCCAGCCGCTTGCCGGTCAGGTCGGCGGCATCATCCCAGCGGGACGAGTGGAACGAGGTGCCGGCAAACGCGTCCATCCCCGGGATCTCCGGGTAGGACGGCAGATGGAGCGCGCCGGCGCCGGACACGACGGCGTGGGCGCGATAGCGGTCGCCGCCCGCCGTGCGCACCGTCCACAGCCTGGCGTCGTCGTCCCACTCCACCGACTCGACACGGGAGCCGAACCGGACGTGGGAGTCGATCCCGTACTTGACCGCGCATTGCCGCAGGTACTCCCAGATTTCCGGCTGCGGCGCGAAAAGCCTGGTCCACGACGGGTTGAGCGCACGGGAAAACGAGTAGAGCGGCGACGGCACGTCGCACGCACAACCCGGATACTGATTGTCGCGCCACGTCCCGCCGAGGTCGGATGCCTTTTCCAGGATCACGAAATCCCGGAAGCCCGCCTCGCGCAGCGCGATCCCCATGCCGATGCCGGCGAACCCGGAGCCGATGATCACGATCTTGGGCTGCATGGGTCACGGCACCACGATGACCGGGCAGCTCGCGTGCCTGGCGAGCCAGCCGGGTACCGAGCCGGCGACGTGGTGCCAGACATGCCTGGGCGCGCCGATCACGAGGGCGTCGGCACTGAACTCGGACGCGACCGCGGCGAGTTCCCGCGCCGGGCTGCCGCGCCTGGTCCTGACGTGCACTTCGAGCTCGCCGGGATCGGTCACCTGGTCCAGCTCGGTGAGCAGCCAGCGCTCGAGCGCGTCGTTGTCCCTGGGCAGCCCCACCACCTGGCCGGTCAGCGGTTCGCAGTAGACGCCAGGCGACGACACGTAGACCACGAGCAGCGGCCTGCCGAGCCGCCGTGCCATGCCCGCGGCGTACGCGAGCGCGTTGCGCGCGGACGCGGAGCCGTCATAGCCGGCGATGACCGGGTGGACCAGGGTGACCGGGCGTGCCTGATGGGGCCCGCTCATGGCTTCTGGGCGCGCTCGTTCCCGCTCGCGGCGGCGCTCGGGCCGCCGCTGCCGCTGCACAGGACCTTGCCGCGCAGCGCTGCGCTGCTCGGGCCGGCCCTGATCCGGGTAAGGCTCCGCCTGGTCCATCTCCGCGTCCCTAGCGGGCGCACGTAGTCGATAGTTTTGTTATAGCAAATATTTACCCGCTGGTTAAGCGGATCGTACATCGAGAAGGCGCGCCCGCCGACCTCGTCGGCTTCGCCGGCGTAGCGGGTGTCGCCGGCGTAGCGGGTGTCGCCGTGCGGCGCGGGTGTTGTCCCAGTCGGCGTCGGCGTCATCCGCAGCCCCTGTGTGCTGTCGGCGGATCATCCGTAAGGCAAGTACTGCCCTTTCGCTGATCTCGGCCGCTCAAGGTGGCACGATGAACGTGTGGTGGCAGAGCAGGCGCAGCCTGCATACCGGGGGGGTGCAGCAGCGCAAACAGGGTTCGCCGGCCGCGGCGATCCGGTCGACGCGACCGCGCGCGCCGTCATCGGCAGTGCCGCCGACGCGATCGTCGCCTTCGGGACGGACCGGACCGTGCTGCTGTGGAACCCCGCGGCCGAGCGCATGTTCGGGTGGGCCGCCGATGAGGTGCTTGGCCTCGAGCCGCCGATCGTCCCCGCGGAGCTCAGCGCCGAACACAACGCCGTGCTCGAGCGGGTCCGCGGTGGCGGGCAGATCTCCTTCGCCACCAGGCGCATCCGCAAGGACGGCTCGGTACTCGACGTGCGCATCGACACCAGCGCGCTGACCGACAGCCACGGCGAGGTGACCGGCTGGGTCAGCATCTGCCACCAGACCGGCGAGGACGACGTTGCCAGGCACTACATGGCCGAGCGCGCGCGGGTGGTGCGCCGCCTCGGCGACGTGGTCGCCGACATGAACGCGCAGCGCGACCTGGAATCGGTTCTCGACCGGATCGCGGCCAGCCTGCGCGAGCTGACCGGCGCCGACGCCGGCGGGTTCGTGCTCATCGAGGACGACCGGCTCCGGCTGGTCTCCACCGCCGGGCTGCCCGCCCGGCTGCGCGGCCGCGTGGCGTCGCTGTCGAGCAGCCTGGTCGGTGAGCTGCTCCGGTCCGGCAAGACGGTCATGATGGCGACCGGCGAGTCCGGCGAGTTCGACGACCTGATCTGGTCGGCGCTGCGCGGCCTGCACACGATCGCGCTCAGCCTCTCGCACGTCGGCGGGCGTCCCTATGGCGCGCTGTACGCCCTGTATAGCCGGCGTACCCTCAGCCACGTCGAGCTCGAGCTGCTCGAGCTGCTCGCCGGGCACGCCGGCGTGGCGCTGACCAACGCGATGGCGTTCGAAGAGGTGGTGCGGCAGCGGGCGCACGAGCGCGCGGTCATCGACGGCAGCGCCGACGGCATCGCCGTGCTCGACGAGGACGGCCTGGTCAAGCAGTGGAACCCGGCCGCGCACCGGATGACGGGCATGCCGGCGAGCGAGGTCATGGGAGCGCCGCCGCCGTTCCCGCTGCCCGAGCCTGGCGAGCGGCGCACCCACAGGCTGGACAGCGGGCGCTGGCTGGACGTGCTGTGCACCGCGTTCGGCGACGGGGGCGAGCGGGTCGTCGACTTCCGCGACGTCACCGCCGCCAAGGAGCTCGAGGAGGCCAAGGACCTGTTCCTGGCCACCACCAGCCACGAGCTGCGCACCCCGATCACCGTCGTGCAGGGGTTCGCGTCCACGCTGGCCAGCCGGTGGGACCAGCTCTCCGACGCCGACCGC
>JASHPP010000228.1 GCA_030038035.1 Trebonia sp. | reverse complement strand
CACTGGAACACCCTGCGATGGGCGCTGGCGAAGTTTTCGGAGCTGCCCCGCTTCGCCGGCCTGGACCGGGCCGCGATCCTCCGCACGGCGTTTCCTGGCTTGCGGGTCGTAGATGTCAGGCGGCGCGACCGGGTCCGCCAGGCGGTCTCCTGGGCGCGGATGGCCCAGGACGGGATGTGGGTCGACCCCGTCGGCCGGCCGGAGCCTGCGTGGCCGCCCCCTGCGGGCCCGCCGCGCTATGACTACCGGCTCATCGCCGCCCTGGAGGCCCTGATCGCCGAGAGCGAGCCCGGCTGGGGCCAGCTGTACGACGAGCTCGGGCTGACGCCCTGCCAGGTCGTCTACGAGGAGCTGAGCAGCCCAGATGGTTACCGGCCGACGATCCGGGGCGTGCTGGCTCATCTTGGACTCACGGAGTACCAGGGCCAGATCCCGGCCCCCCAGACGCGCCGTCAATCCAACGACCTGAACGAGGCCTGGGTGACCGCCTACCTCGCGGATAAGGCGTCCCGCCAGGAGCACTGACTCGCAGGCAACCCCGGATGATTCAGGTCAAGCCGCTGGCTGGCTCGTTCTCGCTAGGCCGGGCGGACGAGCCTGCTAGCGAATGACGCGGTAGCGGAGGTAGACGACTTTCGAGCTGAAGGTGCGGGTCTCGGCGAGTTCGAGATCCACCCGGCGCTCGCGCTGGGCAAAGAACGGAATGCCACCGCCGACCAGCACCGGGTAGACCCTGGCCCGGTACTCGTCGATCAGGCCAAGCGCGGCCGCCTCGGCGGCGAGAGTCGCGCCGCCGATCGCGATGTCGCCCTCCGCCGGCTCGGCTCGCAGCCGCTCGATCTCCTCTGCCAAGCCTCCGGAGGCCAGGCGGGCATTGCCCTGCACCGCCGACAGCGTGGTGGAGAACACTACCTTCGGGAGCGCCTTCCAGATCGCGGCCCACTCGAGCTCTGAGTCGTCGAGCGATCGATCCTGATCGGCGGTCTCCCAGTACAGCATCGTCTCGTACAGCCTTCGTCCCAGCAGGTGGACGCCGACCTGTCGTATCTCGTCGATGACGAAGCGGAAGACCTCCTCGTCGGGCGGCGGCGCAGCGATGTCACCGTCCGGCCCGGCGATGTAGCCGTCAAGTGAGACGCCCATCGAGTAGGTCACGCTGCGCATCAGAAGTCCTCCTCGGTAACGGGTTCGACGGTACGACCGCCGGACAGCGGGCACCGGCTTGGGCCGGGTCTTCGCCGGGGGACGGTGCCCCGCCAACCCCGTGCGGTCAAAGCCCCGGCACTCGCAGCGGTAGTGTAGATCGCTACCTAACGGTAGCGCATAGTGCCGCAAAATGGTAGCTTATAAAGCTTCAGAATGGTAGCGTTATCGCATGCCAGAAGGCCGCGGTGATCGTACCGGCGATTCGGCGGCCGCCTACCGGCGCCGAATCGCCGATGACGAGCTCGATGAGCTGCTCGGTGGCCTCTCGGCCGTCGCGATCGAAGGGCCGCGCGCGGTCGGGAAGACGGCCACTGCCCTGCAGCGGGCCAAAACCGTGTACCGGCTCGACGATGAAGCACAACGCATTATCGCCCGGGCGGATCCCGCGCTGCTGATCGAAGGTGAACCCCCCGTGCTGATTGACGAGTGGCAGCGTTTGCCTGAGTCCTTCGACAGAGTCCGCCGGGCAGTTGACGCGGGTGCCCCAGCCGACAGCTTCCTTCTCACCGGGTCCGCATCGCCGAAGGACCCGCCTACCCATTCCGGCGCGGGCCGCATCGTGCGCGTGCGACTTCGCCCGATGACGCTGGCGGAACGAGACATCGATACCGCGACAGTCAGCCTTCGCGGTCTGCTGACTGGAAACCGGACCGCGGTTAACGGCCGGACCCAGGTCAGGCTCGACACATACGTCGATGAAATTCTCCGGTCGGGACTGCCGGGACTGCGATCGCTGGGCGGCCGACTGCTACGGGCGCAGCTTGACGGCTACCTGTCTGGAATAGTGGACCGCGACTTCGAGGAAGCCGGGCAAACGGTGCGGCGACCGCAGGCGCTAAGGCGATGGATGGCGGCCTACGCAGCCGCAACAGCCTCGGTCGCTTCCTTTGAGAAGATCCGCGATGCCGCAGCCGGTGATTTGGGAGAAAAACCCGCCAAGACAACCGTCCAGGTCTATCGGGACGTTCTGGAACGGCTCTTCATCCTTGATCCCGTTCCGGCCTGGCTGCCAACGACCAACAGATTCGCCCATCTCGCTTCGGCGCCTAAGCACCACCTAGCAGATCCCGCGCTCGCGGCCCGGCTTCTGCAGGCCGACGCGCCGGCACTGCTCCGCGGGCGGTCGCCGGGACCGCAACCGTTCCGGGAGGGTCCTCTCCTAGGCGCGCTCTTCGAGTCGCTAGTGACCCAGTCCGTCCGGGCGTACGCACAAGCAGCCGAGGCGCAGGTTAGTCACTTGCGCACGCACCGGGGTGACCACGAAATCGACCTCATCGTCGAGCGCGGCGGTGACGTGCTGGCAATCGAGGTGAAACTCGCGCAGGTACCAGAAGAACGAGACCTGCGCCACCTCCTGTGGCTTGAGGCTGAAATCGGCGACCGCCTCCTGGACGCCGTAGTCATCACCACGGGACCCGC
>JASHPP010000227.1 GCA_030038035.1 Trebonia sp. | reverse complement strand
AGGCCGGCCGCGACCGGGCGGCGACGGGCGGCGCTGCCGATGAGATCCCGCTCGGCGGGGCGCCTGGCACGATCTCGATCGGCACGTTCGGGGAGGTCGCCGCGCCGCCCGCGGCACCGGCGCCCGCGGAGGAGCCCGCCGGTCCGCCGCTGCCGAGGCCGGCTCAGCTGCCTGCCGACATCGGGGACTTCACCGGCCGCGAGACCCAGGTCAGGCACCTGTGCGAGATGCTGGTCCAGGAGGCCGCCGCGGCCAGCCCCGGCGCGGTGCGGATCGCCGTCGTGGCCGGTGCCGGGGGCCTCGGCAAGACAACGCTCGCCGTGCACGCCGCGCACCAGGTCGGCGCGCTGTTCCCCGATGGCCAGCTGTACGTTGACCTGTTCGGTGCCGGCTCGCAGCCGGCGGCGCCCGGCGAAGTGCTGGCGCGGTTCCTGCGGGACCTCGGCGTGGACGGTAACAAGGTCCCGGCCGGCGACGACGAGCGCGCGGCGCTGTACCGCACGCGGCTGACCGGTCGCCGGGTGCTGGTCTTGCTCGACAACGCCAAGGACGCCGCCCAGGTCAGGCCGCTGCTGCCGGGCAGCGCCTCCTGCGCGGTCCTGGTGACGACCCGCAACAGCACCCCGGACCTGGTGAGCACCCGGTTTGTCGACCTGGACGTGCTGGAGGACACGGAGGCGCTCGCGCTGTTCTCCCGGATCGTCGACGACGAGCGGCCCGCCGCCGAACCGGACGCCACGGCCGCGGTGCTGATCGCGTGCGCGGGACTGCCGCTCGCGATCCGGATCTGCGCGGCCCGCCTCGCGGCGCGCAGGCACTGGGGAATCGCCACGATGGCGCACCGGCTGCGGGACGAACGGCGGCGCCTCGACGAGCTCAAGACCGGGGACCTCGCGGTCAGGGCTAGCTTCCAGGTCAGCTACGACAGCCTCCAGGCGGCCGGCTCCGCTGCCGATCCAGCCCGCGTATTCCGCTTGCTCGGCCTCTGGCAGGGACCGTCGGTCAGCCTCCCGGCCGCCGCTGCCCTCCTCGGCGTGCCTGACGACGACATCGCGGACGCGCTCGAGACACTCGTCGACACCAACCTGCTCGAGTCGCCCGCGGCCGACCGGTACCGCTTCCATGACCTGCTCCGGTTCTACGCCACCGAGCGCGCGCAGGCGGAGGAATCCGAGGCGGCCAGGGACGAGGCGGTCGGCCGGCTGCTGCGCTGGTACCTGGACACTGCCGACGCGGGGGCCAGCGTCGTATCGCCGCACCGCTACCACGTCCCGCTCGCGGACCGGCCCGATTCGCCCCCGCCGCGTCCCGCTTCGGTCGCGGACATCCTCGACTGGTACGACAGCGAGCGGGTGAACGTTGTCGCCGCGACCCGTCAGGCGGCGGCGCTCGGCCTGCACGACGTGGCCTGGCGGCTGCCGACGGCGCTGTTCCCCCTGTTCAACCGGCGTGACAACTGGGCAGATTGCATCATCGTCCACCGGATCGCGGCCGACAACGCCCGCATCGCGGGGCATCGCAAGGGAGAGGCGTGGGCGCTGCAGAACCTGGGGCAGGCGCTCGCCAAGATACGGGAAACCGAGGCGCTCCCCGCTCTTCAACGGGCGCTTTCGATCCGCCGGGAGATCGGCGACCGCCAGGGCGAGGCGCAGACCGCCATCTCGCTGGCGGATGCCTTTCACGCACTGCGGGGACCCGAGGCTGCGCTTGAACAGTCGCTGCGCTGCCTTGAGGTGCTTCGGGAGGTCGGCAACGCCTCGCTGCTTGTGATCGGCCTGAACAACCACGGCGAGTTCTGCCTGGAACTCGGCCGGCTCGACGAAGCCGCTGCCTGCCTGACCGAGGCCAGGGATCTATCGCGCGAAATCACCGGATACGGCCAAGGGCACGTGCTGCACAACCTGGGCCGCGTTCACCTGGAGTCACGCCGCCCGGACGAGGCGATCGCGAGCCTGACCGAAGCGCACCGCGTCCACCGTGCGAACGGGGACCTGCTTGGGCAGGCCCTCGCGCTGAAGTACCTCGGCCAGGCGCGCCTCATGTCTGCCGAGCAGGACGCGGCGCGCCAGTCGTGGATCGCCGCGCTGGCGATATTCGAAAGCCTCGAATTGGACGCGGAAATCGCGGAGATACAGTCCGCCCTCGGGGCGCTGCCTGGCGCGCGCGCCTGAGCGGCCAGGCCCTGCCTAAACACGGACATTCCTGGCACCTGCCCGGATCGCGCGAACTCCGCGCGAACCCGTGGCTACAATTCCGAATGCATGCGTCAAGCCAATCAACCCCTAGCGGCCGGAACGGCGGGGTATTTGGTTTTCGTTTCCGGGTGCGGGGAGACCAGAAGGGACGGGAAATGAGCGACGACCCAGGGACGGCGGTGCCGGAGACCGCGGTGCCGGAGACGGCGGTGCCGGAGACCGCGGTGCCGGAGGACGACGAGCTCGACGAGGACGAGCCAGAGACCGCGGTACCGGAAGACGAGTCCTGACGTCCGGTAGCAGGTCCGGCGGACTCGCGGCCGTGCGTGCGGATGCGGAAACGCTCGCATCCGCACGCACGCTGTTTGTGGGCTAGACTGCGTTGGCGCATCGCACGTATCCGCATGAGGAGTGACTGACCGTGCCTGAGGTCCGTATCAAAGCCGAGCCGCGCACCGAGTTCGGCAAGGGGGCAGCCCGCCGCACCCGCCGGGCGGGTCGCGTGCCCGCTGTCATGTACGGGCACGGGGCCCCGGCCCAGCACCTGTCGCTGCCTCAGCACGAGCTGATGCTCGCGCTGAAGACCCCGAACGCCCTGCTCCGGATCGAGGGCCTGTCCGGCCGCCCGGGCCTGGCCCTGCCCAAGGCGGTACAGCGGGACCCGATCAAGGGCTTGATCGAGCACGTCGACCTGATCGAGGTCCGCCGCGGTGAGAAGGTCACCGTCGACATTCCGGTCCGGGTGAGCGGCGAGGTGTTCGCAGGCGGCCTGCTCGACCAGCAGCTGGTGCAGATCGCGGTCGAGACCGAGGCCACGAACATCCCGGACGCCATCGAGGTGGACGTCCAGGGCATGGAGGTCGGCACCGCGGTGCACGCCAGGGACCTGGCGCTGCCGCAGGGGACGACGCTGCAGGTCGACCCCGAGGTGCTGGTCCTGCACGTGCTCGCCGCCCCGACCGCGGAGCAGATCGAGGCCGAGCTCGGCGAGGCCGTGCCGGAGGCCGCGGAGGCGCCCGAGGCGCCGGAGGCGCCGGCCGCCGAGGCCGAGGCCGAGGCCGCCGGGGGAGAGTAGCCCGCGAACCAGCGGGGCGCCATGGCAGACGAACGCTGGATCATCGTCGGCCTCGGGAACCCGGGACCGGCGTACGCGGGCACCAGGCACAACGCCGGGCACATGGTCCTCGCCTTGCTCGCCGAGCGGATAGGCGCGCGCTTCAAGGCGCACCGCACCCGCAACGACATCGCGGAGGGCCGGCTCGCCGGGCAGCCGGTGACCCTCGCCAGGCCGCAGGCGTACATGAACCTGTCGGGCGGGCCCGTCGCCGCGCTTGCCGCCTTCTACAAGGTTGCGGCGCAGCGGGTTGTCGTGCTGCACGACGAGCTGGACATTCCGTTCGGCTCCGTGCGGCTCAAGCTCGGCGGCGGCGACAACGGCCACAACGGCCTGCGGTCGGTCACGGCGTCGCTCGGCACCCGCGACTATTACCGGGTGCGCTTCGGCATCGGGCGCCCGCCCGGCCGGATGGACCCGGCCGCGTTCGTGCTGCGCGACTTCACCCCGGCCGAACGCGCGGAGCTTCCGTTCGCGCTCGATCGCTGCGCCGACGCGGCGGAGGCCCTGATCAGCAAGGGCCTGGCTGAGGCCCAGAACACCTTCCACGCAGACCCCGCCGAGTTAATGGGAGAGAACGTGATGACAGCCGATGACCATGTGCTCGCGCGGGACCTCGCGGACGAGGCCGGGCGGTTGCTGCTCGCGCTGCGGGCTCGCGGTGGCGACCCGGACGTGCTGCGGGCGGCGGGGGACAGGCTCTCGCACGAGTTCCTCGCCGCGCGGCTGGCGGCGCGCCGCCCTGCCGACGCGCTGCTGTCCGAGGAGGGCATCGACGACAAGGCGCGGCTGGCCGCGGACCGGGTGTGGATCGTCGATCCGCTGGACGGGACCAGGGAGTTCGGCGAGGAAGGCAGGGCCGACTGGGCTGTGCACGTGGCGCTGTGGGAACGGGCTGCCGCAGGGGAAGGGGAAGACACGGACGGCGCGGGCACGCTGACCGCCGGCGCGGTGGCCCTTCCCGCCCAGGGCCGGGTCCTGTCGACCGGCAGGGGGGGCCTGGGGGGACTGGTCCCCCCAGACGGGGGGGTCACCGGGGGGGTCGTCCCCCCGGGGGAGAAACTCCGCATCGTGGTGAGCCGGAGCCGGGCGCCGCGGCTCGTGCAGCGGGTAGCGGAGTTGCTCGGGGCCGAGCTCGTGCCCTGCGGCTCGGTCGGGGCCAAGGTCGCCACGGTGCTGAGCGGGCAGACCGACGCGTACGTGCACGCGGGCGGGTTCTACCAGTGGGACACCGCCGCCCCGGCCGCGGTCGCGGTAGCGGCCGGGTACCACGCGTCAAGGATCGACGGCGCTGCCCTGGCGTACAACGGGGAAGACCCGCTGATCCCGGATATCCTAGTTTGCCGGCCCGCCATCGCGGGTCTGCTACTGGCCGCGATCCGGGAAGCGACGCATGCTATCTGATTACCTGTTGTCCCAGCTAGACGTGCTGGAAGCCGAGTCGGTCCACATCATTCGCGAGGTCGCCGCCGAGTTCGAGCGGCCCGCGCTGCTGTTCTCAGGCGGCAAGGACTCCATCGTGATGCTCGCGCTGGCGGAGAAGGCGTTCCGGCCGGCGAACATCCCGTTCCCCGTCATGCACGTGGACACCGGGCACAACTTCGCCGAGGTGCTCGACTTCAGGGACCGGCGCGTCGCCGAGCTGGGCGTGCGGCTGGTGGTGGCGTCGGTGCAGGACTCGATCGATTCCGGGCGCGTGATCGAGGAGACCGGGCGGTGGGCGAGCAGGAACAGGCTGCAGACGGTGACCTTGCTCGACGCCATCGAGCAGCATCGTTTCGACGCGCTGTTCGGCGGGGCGCGGCGGGACGAGGAGAAGGCCCGGGCCAAGGAGCGCGTGTTCAGCTTCCGCGACGAGTTCGGGCAGTGGGACCCGAAGAACCAGCGGCCCGAGCTTTGGAACCTGTACAACACGCGGATAAGGCGCGGCGAGCACATCCGGGTATTCCCGCTGTCCAACTGGACCGAGCTGGACGTCTGGGCGTACATCGAGCGCGAGGAGCTGGGGATACCGTCCATCTACTACGCGCACGAGCGGCAGGTCTTCGAGCGGGACGGCATCCTGCTGGCGGACAACCCATTCGTGCCGCGCGGTGACGACGAGCCCTTGTTCGCCGCCACCGTGCGGTACCGGACCGTGGGCGACATGACCTGCACCGGAGCGGTCGAGTCGACCGCGAGCACGGTCGCCCAGGTGATCGCCGAGGTCGCCGCCACCAGGATCACCGAGCGGGGGCAGACGCGCGCCGACGACAGGACCAGCGAGGCCGCGATGGAGGACCGCAAGCGAGAGGGCTACTTCTAGACATGGACATCCTGCGGTTCGCCACCGCCGGCTCGGTGGACGACGGCAAGTCCACGCTGATCGGACGGCTGCTGTTCGACTCAAAGGCGATCTTCGAAGACCAGCTTGCGGCGGTCGAGCGCACGTCGCGGGACCGCGGCGAGGAGGGCACGAACCTGGCACTGCTGACCGACGGGCTGCGCGCCGAGCGGGAGCAGGGCATCACGATCGACGTGGCGTACCGGTATTTCGCGACGCCGCGGCGGAAGTTCATCATCGCCGACACCCCGGGGCACATCCAGTACACGCGGAACATGGTCACCGGCGCCTCCACCGCCGACCTGGCCGTCATCCTGGTGGACGCGCGGAACGGGCTCACCGAGCAGTCCAGGCGGCACGCCTTCCTCACCACGCTGCTGCGCGTGCCGCACCTGGTGCTGGCGGTCAACAAGATGGACCTGGTCGGGTACGACCAGCGGGTGTTCGAGCAGATCTGCGCCGACTTCACCGCGTTCGCCGCCAAGCTGGAGATCCAGGACCTGACGTTCATCCCGATCTCCGCGCTGCACGGCGACAACGTGGTCGAGCGGTCGGCGAGCACGCCCTGGTACGACGGGCCGTCGCTGCTGCATCACCTGGAGCACCTGCACATCGCTTCCGACCGCAACCTGATCGATGTGCGGTTCCCTGTGCAGTACGTGATCCGCCCGCACGCGTCAAGCGACCCGGAACTGCACGACTACCGCGGCTACGCCGGCCAGGTGGCGGGCGGCGTGCTCAAGCCCGGCGACGAGGTGCTGCACCTGCCTTCCGGATTCACGACCACGATCCGGGCCATCGAGGCGGCCGGCGAATCCGTCGCCGAGGCCTTCCCGCCCATGTCGGTGACGCTGCTGCTCGACGACGACGTGGACATATCCCGTGGCGACCTGATCTGCCGCCCGAACAACCGGCCCGCCACCGCCCAGGACCTTGAGGGCATGGTGTGCTGGATGACCGCCGACCGGCCGCTTGGCCCGCGTACCCGGCTGATCGTCAAGCACACGACGCGCACCGTCAAGGGGATCGTCACCGACCTGCACTACCGGATCGACGTCAACACCCTGCACAGGGACGAGGCCGCCACTTCGCTGGGACTGAACGAGGTAGGCCGCGTCCGCATGCGGCTGACGCAGCCCGTGTTCGCCGACCCCTACGCGCGCAACCGGCTGACCGGCGGCATGATCTTGATCGACGAGGCGACCAACACGACGGTGGGCACGGTCATGATCACCGAGGCGCACTGAGGCGGCGCGGGGGATGACAAACGACACGGCGGACGCGCCGGCCGCGCGCGATGCGGCGACCGCCTTCCATGACCTCAGCGACTACATGGCCATACCGCGGGTCACCGCGCTTCGGCTGGCGCCGGGCGGAAGCTGGCTGGCCGCGAGCGTGCAGACGCTGAGCGCCGACCGGAAGAAGTACGTGACGAGCATCTGGCGGATCGACGCCCGCGGCGGCCAGCCGCGCCGCCTGACCAGGTCCGCGGATGGCGAGGGCGGCCCGCGCTTCCTGCCCGACGGGTCGCTGCTTTTCACCTCGAAGCGGCCCGACCCTGACGCGAAAGCCGAGAACGGCGACGCCGTCGCGGCGCTGTGGCTGCTGCCGCCGGGTGGCGGCGAGGCGCGGGTCATCTGGTCGCCGGCCGGCGGCGTCACCGAGGTCGAGACCGCGGCCGGCCGCCGCCGCGTCGTCGCCGTGTCGCCGGTGCTGCCGGACGACGAGCGACTGCGCAAGGAGCGCAAGGACGCGGGCGTCACCGCGATCTTGCACGAGACGGTTCCCGCGCGCTACTGGGATCACGACCTGGGGCCGACCGACCTGCGGATGTTCGCCCTCGCGGCGGCCGCCGACGGCGCGGGGGACGACGAGGGCGGCGCGTACGCGGCGCGCGACCTGACCCCGGAAGCGGGCCGCGCTCTGTTCGAGCCCTCGTTCGCGCTGAGCCCGGACGGCACGGTGGCCGCGACCACGTGGTGGCGGTGGCGGGACGGCGTGCAGACCCACAAGGAGCTGGTGCTTGTCGATCTCGCCTCGGGCAGGCAGACGGCGCTGCTCACCGACCCTGACCTGGATTTCGAAGACCCCGCCTTCGCGCCGGACGGACGTCACCTGGTGTGCGTGCGCGGGACGCACCCGACCCCGTCCGAGCCGCACGACTTCACGCTTGTGCTCGTGCCGGCCGGCGAGCCGGGCGCCGGCGCGCCCGGCACCGGGCCGGAACCGGCACGCGACCTGGTCCCGCACCTGGACCGCTGGCCGCGCGACCCGGTGTGGGATCCGTCGGGCCGCGCGGTGTTCTTCACCGCCGACGACGCCGGCAGGCACCCGGTGTTCCGGGTGGACCTGGCGACGAGCGAGGTCACCCGCGTCACCGCCGACCATGGCTACTACAGCGACGTGAGCCCGTCGCCGGACGGCGCCGCCTTGTACGCGCTGCGCGCGGCGGTGGACGCGCCGCCGGCGCCCGTCCGGATCGACCTGGCCACCGGCCAGGTGGTGCCGCTGCCGTGCCCCGGCGCACAGCTCGGGCTGCCGGGCCGTCTCACCGAGATAACCGCGACCGCCGACGACGGCCACCCGGTGCGCGGCTGGCTTGTGCTGCCGGAATCGGCGTCCCCGCGGGCCAGGGCGCCGCTGCTGCTCTGGGTGCACGGCGGCCCGATGATGAGCTGGAATTCCTGGTCATGGCGGTGGAACCCGTGGCTGATGGCCGCGAAGGGATATGCGGTGCTGCTGCCGGACCCGGCCCTGTCCACCGGGTACGGCAACGGCTTCATCAGGCGCGGCTACCACCAGTGGGGCGAGCGCCCGTTCCGCGACGTGATGGCCGCGACCGACGCCGCCGCCGGGCGCGAGGACATCGACGGGTCACGGACCGCCATGATGGGCGGCTCCTACGGCGGCTACATGGCGAACTGGATCGCGGGCCACACGGACCGGTTCAGGGCGATCGTCAGCCACGCGGGGCTGTGGGCGCTTGACCAGATGTTCGGCACGACGGACGTGCCGCACCTGTTCCACCCGCAGTTCGGCGACCCGCTGACCGCGCCGCGCATGTACGAGGAGAACTCGCCCCACCTGCACGTGGCGAAGGTAACGACCCCGATGCTCGTCATCCACGGCAACCGGGACTTCCGGGTGCCCGTGTCCGAGGCGTTCCGCCTGTGGTGGGACCTGATCAGGCACCAGGTGCCGGCCAAGTTCCTCTATTTCCCCGACGAGAACCACTGGATCCTCACGCCGGGCAACGCCACCGTCTGGTACGAGACCGTCTTCGCGTTCCTCGGCGAGCACGTGCTCGGGGAGCCCTGGCAGCGTCCCAGCCTGCTGTAGGTGGCAGGCTGTCAGGCATGACGCGCGCTGGTCTTGACAAGCGGCCCGCCGAGGTGGCGGCGATGTTCGACGCCGTGGCCGGCCGGTACGACCTGATGAACGACGTGCTGTCCATGGGCCAGGTACGCCTCTGGCGCAAACACGTGCAGCGCATCCTGCAAGTGCGCCCCGGTGACCGGGTGCTCGACCTGGCGGCCGGCACGGGGACCTCGTCGGTGACGTTCGCGGCGTCCGGCGCCGACTGCGTGGCCTGTGACTTCTCGCTCGGCATGCTGCGCGCGGGCCGCGCCAGGCTCGCGACGCGGGACCCGCGGCAGACCAGGACGCGGGGCAGGGTGAGCTTCGCCGCCGGGGACGCGCTGCGGCTGCCGTTCCGCGACGGGGCGTTCGACGCTGTCACGATCTCCTTCGGGCTGCGGAACGTGCACGGCGCGCAGGACGCGCTCGCCGAAATGCGGCGAGTGACGAGGCCAGCGGGGCGGCTGGTGGTCTGCGAGTTCAGCCGGATTACCCTCCCGCCCCTCGATATGCTTTACCGGCGTTACCTGACCGGCGTCCTGCCGGCGATTGCCCGGCACACCGCGGACAACCCCGAGGCGTACGTATACCTGGCGGACTCCATCACCGACTGGCCGGCGCAGCGGGAGCTTGCTGACGTGATCCGGGCCGCGGGCTGGTCGGCGGTCCGGTGGCGCGACCTGACACTCGGCGTGGTGGCGATCCACGTCGCCAGGAACCTCTAGAAAGGCTCTTTCCTGCCGCTAGGCGGGGGCGCTCAATTACCCAGACAGGGCAGGGATTAAACTAACGGCAAAGAATTTGTGAAGCAGTTCACAAGAAACCCAGGATCTGACACGTGACCGAGCGCGTTTCCGTCGCGGCCGGCCCGGCACACCCGGGCGGCCGCGTTGCAACTCTCACCCGCGGGGAAAGACCGGCCGGCCCGCGGGATGACGACGCGGACGTCATCGTCGTGGGCGCCGGCCCGTCGGGCGCGACCACCGCCTACTATCTCGCGCAGGCCGGGCTTGACGTGCTGCTGCTCGAGAAGGCCCGGTTCCCGAGGGAAAAGGTGTGCGGCGACGGGCTGACGCCGCGCGCGGTCAAGGCGCTGGTCGCGATGGGGGTGGACGTCGGCCCTGGTTCCGGGTGGCTGCGGAACAAGGGGCTGCGGGTGATCGGCGCGCGGATGCGCCTTGAGATGCCGTGGCCCGACCTGGACAGCTATCCCGGGTACGGCCTGGTGCGCACCCGCGCCGCGCTCGATGAGACGCTCGCCCGCCGCGCGCAGGCCGCCGGCGCCAGGCTGGTCGAGGGGGTCACGGTGACCGGCCCGGTCCTCGACGACGAAGGCAGGATCACCGGGGTGACCGCCCGCGCGGGTTCCGCCGATCATGATACGGAACGGGCCGTGGATTCTCGGCTCACGTTCCGTTCCCGTGTGATCGTGGCGGCCGACGGCAATTCCTCGCGCCTTTCTGTCGCGATGGGCCTGCGGACGCGGGACGACCGCCCGCTCGGCGTGGCGGTCCGCACCTACTACAAGTCGCCGCGGCACGACGACGACTACCTGGAGTCGTGGCTGGACCTGTGGGACGGTCCCCGGCTGCTGCCCGGGTACGGCTGGATCTTCGGCATGGGCGACGGCACCTCGAACGTCGGGCTCGGCCTGCTGAACACGTCCGCGGCGTTCGGCAACACCGACTACCGCGCGCTGCTGCGGCGGTGGCTGACGTCGATGCCGGCGGAGTGGGGGCTGGTCGAGGAGAACCGCACCGAGCCCGTGCGCGGTGCCGCGCTGCCGATGGGCTTCAACAGGACCCCGCACTACTACCGGGGGCTGCTGCTCGCCGGAGACGCTGCCGGCATGGTGAACCCGTTCAACGGCGAGGGCATCGCGTACGCGATGGAGTCGGGGGAGATGCTGGCGCGCACGATCGCCCAGGCGCTGGCCCGGCCGACCCGCGAGCAGGCCGACCGGGTGCTGCGCGGGTACCCGCGGGCGCTGGCGGACGCCTACGGCGGCTACTACGCGCTCGGCCGCCTATTCGTGCAGCTTATCGGGCGTCCGCAGCTGATGCACTTCGCGACGAGGCACGGCATGTCGCGGCCCGCGCTGATGGGATTCGCCCTTAAGCTCCTGGCTAACCTGACCGATCCGCGCGGCGGCGACGCCGCCGACCGCCTGATCAACGGCATGACCCGACTCGCACCCAACCCCAGGTGAGCCGGTGCCTAGGATGAGAGACCACAGAGAGGGGGCGGAATTACGGTGAAGCTGTACATACCCATCCTCGTGCTCGCCGTGCTCGCCTTCGGCTTCGCCGTGTTCTCGGTCGCGATGGGAACCTTCCTCGTGGGACCGAAGCGCTGGAACAAGGCGAAGCTGGAGAACTACGAGTGCGGGATCGAGCCGACCCCCCTTCCGCTGGGCGGCGTCAAGATCCCGGTCAAGTACTACCTGACCGCGATGCTGTTCATCGTCTTCGACATCGAGATCGTCTTCCTTTACCCCTGGGCGGTGACGTTCGGCAAGCTGGGACCTTTCGGCCTCGTCGAGATGGTCACCTTCGTCGTCACCGTGCTCATCGCGTACGCCTACGTCTGGCGCCGCGGTGGCCTGGAATGGGATTAGCGAGATGGGCATCGAGGAAAAGCTGCCGAGCGGCGTCCTGCTGACCACGGTGGAGAAGGTCGCGGGGTGGGCGCGTGCCCGGTCGGTGTGGCCGGCGACGTTCGGCCTGGCGTGCTGCGCGATCGAGCTGATGATGACCGGCGGTCCGCGCCACGACCTGGCCCGGTTCGGCATGGAGAAGACAGGCTCCACCCCCCGCGAGGCCGACCTGATGATCGTCGCCGGCCGGGTCAGCCAGAAGATGGCACCGGTGCTGCGGCAGATCTACGACCAGATGCCCGAGCCCAAGTGGGTGATCTCGATGGGCGTCTGCGCGTCAAGCGGCGGCATGTTCAACAACTACGCGATCGTGCAGGGCGTCGACCACATTGTCCCTGTTGACATCTACCTGCCCGGCTGCCCGCCGCGCCCGGAAATGCTGATGGACGCGATCCTCAAGCTGCACGACAAGATCATGAACATGAAGCTCGGCCCTGACCGCCAAGAGGAGATCACCGAACTCGAGCAGGCCCGGCTGGACATGCTTCCGTTGCATGTCACCGCCGGGGTCAACGACGTGGGGAGTGAGCTCTAGTGACACAGAGCCCGGGCGGCGACGCGAACCAGCCTGCCGCCGAGGAGGACGGCGGGCTGCCCGCACGGCTCGGCGAGCAGCGGCTGGCCGAGCCGGTGGTGCGCACCGGCATGTTCGGCACGCAGACTTCTGGCGACACCTCCGGCTACGGGCGGCTCCAGGTCCGCAGGCAGCCGCCGCTGTCGTCCGAGCCGCCCTACGGCGGTTACTTCGACGCGGTGGCGCAGGCCCTCGGCAGCGCGCTGCAGGGGGCCGGGATCGGCTTTTCCGACGCGATCGAGCGGGTCGTGGTGGCCCATGGTGAGATCACCTTCCACGTGCGCCGCGAGCGGCTCGTCGAGGTGGCGGACAAGCTGCTGCACGACCCGGCGCTGCGGTTCGAGATCTGCACCGGGGTGTCCGGGGTGCACTACCCGGATGAGGCGGGCCGCGAGCTGCACGCGGTCTACCACATGCTCTCGATCACGCACAACCGCCGGATCCGGCTCGAGGTGAGCGCGCCCGACGCCGACCCGCACATCCCCTCGGTGACCGGCGTGTACCCGGCGAACAACTGGCACGAACGGGAGACCTGGGACTTCTTCGGGATCATCTTCGACGGGCACCCCGCGCTGACCAGGATCGAGATGCCCGACGACTGGCTGGGCCACCCGCAGCGCAAGGACTACCCGCTCGGCGGGATCCCGGTGGAATACCGCGGCACGAAGGTGCCGCCACCAGACGAGAGGAGGTCGTACGCATGACCACTCACGTGACCCCTGGTGCTACCGACGCCGATGAGGAAGCAGCCGAGGGCCGGATCTACAACGTCGCCGGCCAGGACTGGGACCAGGTTTTCGCCGCGGGCGACACCGACCGCGCGGAAAACGAGCAGATCGTCATCAACATGGGCCCGCAGCACCCGTCGACGCACGGGGTGCTGCGGCTGATCCTGACCCTGGAAGGCGAGACCGTCACCGAGGCCAGGGCATCGATCGGCTACCTGCACACCGGCATCGAAAAGAACATGGAATACCGCACCTGGACGCAGGGCACCACGTTCATCACCCGGGCGGACTACCTGATGCCGCTGTTCAACGAGACGGCGTACTGCCTGTCCGTGGAACGTCTGCTCGGCATCGAGGACAAGGTCCCTGAGCGAGCCAGGATCATCCGCGTGCTGATGCTCGAGCTCAACCGGATCGCGTCGCACCTGGGCGGCATCGGGCCGTTCGGCCTCGAGCTGGGGGCGACCACGATCTTCCTGCAGGGCGTGCGGATGCGGGAGAACGTCCTCGACCTGTTCGAGCTGATCACGGGGCTGCGGATGAACCACGCGTTCATCCGTCCCGGCGGCGTCGCGCAGGACATGCCGCCCGGCGGTCTCGAGGCGATCCGCGACTTCCTCCGCAAGGCGCCGAAGTGGGTGCACGACCTGCGCAGGCTGATCGACGCGAACCCGGTGTTCATCGCGCGTACCAGGGGAATCGCCTATCTCGACCTGGAAGCGTGCATGGCGCTTGGCGTGACGGGCCCGATGCTGCGCGCTACCGGGCTGCCCTGGGACCTGCGCAAGTCTCAGCCGTACCTGGGCTACGAGAGCTACGAGTTCGACGTCCCTACCGCGGACACCTGCGACGCCTACGGGCGGTACCAGGTCCGGATGACCGAGATCGAGCAGTCGCTGCGGATCGTCTCGCAGTGCGTGGACCGGCTGGCCGACCGCAAGCAGCCCAACGACCCCGTGATGATCGCCGACGCGAAGATCGGCTGGCCGGCCAGGCTGTCGCTCGGCCCGGACGGCATGGGCCCCTCGCCCGAGCACATCGCGCACATCATGGGGCAGTCGATGGAGGCGCTGATCCACCACTTCAAGCTGGTGACGGAGGGCTTCCGGGTACCGGCCGGGCAGGCGTACGTGCCGATCGAGTCGGCCAAGGGCGAGCTCGGCTGCCACGTGGTCAGCGACGGCGGCACGCGGCCGTACCGGGCTCACCTGCGCGACCCCTCGTTCCACCACATGCAGTCCATCGCGATGATGTGCGAGGGCGGGCTGCTCGCCGACGTGATCCCGGCGATCGCGTCGATCGACCCGGTGATTGGAGGCGTGGACAGGTAATGCCGTTCAGTGACCCGGCTGGTCTGGGCCAACAGGGAAGCGAGGCGCTGACCCGGCTGCGGGCGGACGCCGCCGACATCATCGGGCGGTACCCGCGGGCACGGTCCGCGCTGCTGCCGCTGCTGCACCTGGTGCAGTCCGAGGAGGGGTACGTCTCCGCTGCCGGCATCAAGTTCTGCGCCGAGGCGCTCGGATGCACGGAGACCGAGGTGGCCGGCGTCGCCAGCTTCTACACGATGTACAAGGACAGCCCGGCCGGTGAGTACCAGGTCGGTGTCTGCACGAACACGCTGTGCGCGATCATGGGCGGCGACCAGATCTACGCCGAACTCGCGTCGCGTCTCGGGGTGGATCCCCATGGCGACGAACACCACGCTTTCGTCACGCCGGACGGCAAGGTCGGCCTCGAGCGCGTCGAGTGCAACGCGGCCTGCGACTACGCCCCGGTGGTCATGGTCAACTGGGAGTTCTTCGACAACATGACGCCGGAGTCCGCCAGGCAGCTCGTCGATGACCTGCGGGCCGGCCGGGAGGTCAGGCCCACTCGCGGTCCCGCGCGGCTGTGCACATGGAAGCAGGCCTCGCGCATCCTCGCGGGGTTCGGCGACGGGCAGGCCGCCGACGGCCCGTCGGCGGGCCCGGCCAGCCTGGTCGGCCTGGAGCTCGCCAAGGCGAACGGCTGGACGGCGCCGGCACCTGCTGGCCCTGACGGAGGGACCACGTGACCGCCATCCTTACGCCGGTGCTGACCGCGCACTGGGGCGAGCCCGACTCCTTCACGCTGGCCGGCTACGAGCGGACCGGCGGCTACCAGGGGCTGCGCAGGGCGCTGGCGATGAGCCCTGACGACGTGATCGCCACGGTCAAGGCCTCCGTGCTCCGCGGCCGCGGCGGCGCCGGGTTCCCCACCGGGGTGAAGTGGTCCTTCATCCCGCAAGGCGACGGCAAGCCGCACTACCTCACCGTCAACGCGGACGAGTCAGAGCCGGGGACGTGCAAGGACGTTCCGCTGATGATGGCCACCCCGCACACGCTGATCGAGGGCGCCATCATCACCTGCTACGCGATCCGGGCCAGGCACGCGTTCATCTACGTGCGCGGCGAGGTGCTGCACGCGGTCAGGCGGCTGCAGTTCGCGGTCGCCGAGGCGTACGAGGCCGGATACCTCGGCAGGAACATCCTCGGCTCGGGCTTCGATCTCGACGTCGTGGTGCACGCCGGCGCGGGTGCCTACATCTGCGGGGAGGAGAGCGCGCTGCTCACCTCGCTCGAGGGGTACCGTGGCCTGCCGAGGAACCGGCCGCCGTTCCCGGCCGTCGAGGGGCTCTACGCCTGCCCGACGGTCATCAACAACGTCGAGTCCATTTCCAGCGTGCCGTCGATCATGGCCAACGGCGCGGAGTGGTTCGCCGGGATGGGCACGGAGAAGTCGAAGGGCTTCGGGATCTTCTCGCTGTCCGGGCACGTCACCAAGCCCGGGCAGTACGAGGCGCCGCTCGGCATCACGCTGCGCGAGCTGCTGGAACTAGCAGGCGGCATCCGCGGCGGGCGCCGCCTGAAGTTCTGGACACCGGGCGGGTCGTCGACCCCGCTCCTCACCGACGCGCACCTGGACGTGCCGCTTGACTTCGAGTCGATCGGCGCTGCCGGGTCGATGCTCGGCACCCGGGCGCTGCAGATCTTCGACGAGACGACCTGCGTCGTGCGCGCGGCCCTGCGCTGGACCGAGTTCTACCAGCACGAGTCGTGCGGCAAGTGCACCCCGTGCCGGGAGGGGACGTACTGGCTGGTACGGACGATCGAGCGGATTGAGCAGGGCAAGGGCACCGAGGAAGACCTGGCAACGGTGCTCGACGTGGGCGACAACATCATCGGCCGGGCGTTCTGCGCGCTCGGTGACGCCGTGCCCGTGCCGATTAGCTCCGCCATCAAGTACTTCAGGGACGAGATCGTGCAGCACCAGAAGGAGGGCGGCTGCCCGTTCGACCCGGCCGCCTCGACACTGTGGGCGGACAGGTGACCTCATGACTGTGCAGACGACCACGAACACCGTGACCGTCACGATCGACGGGTTCGAGATCGCCGTGCCGAAGGGGACCCTGGTGATCCGGGCCGCCGAGAACCTCGGCATCCAGATCCCGAGGTTCTGCGATCACCCGCTGCTCGAGCCGATCGGCGCCTGCCGGCAGTGCCTGGTGGAGATCGAGGGGCAGCGCAAGCCACTGGCCTCGTGCACCACCGTGTGCACCGACGGGATGGTGGTCAAGACGCAGCTCACCTCCGCCGTCGCCGAGAAGGCGCAGCGCGGCGTGATGGAGCTGCTGCTGATCAACCACCCGCTCGACTGCCCGATGTGCGACAAGGGCGGCGAGTGCCCGCTGCAGAACCAGGCCATGTCCAACGGCCAGGGCGAGACCCGGTTCGTTGAGGACAAGCGCGAATTCGCCAAGCCGGTGCCGATCTCCACCGAGGTGCTGCTCGACCGGGAGCGCTGCATCTCGTGCACCCGGTGCGTCCGGACGTCGGAGGAGATCGCCGGCGACGCCTTCATCGACTTCATCGAGCGCGGCCCCGGCCAGTACATCGGCACCGCGGCCGGAGAGCCGTTCAACTCCTACTTCTCTGGCAACACGGTGCAGGTCTGCCCGGTGGGCGCGCTCACCGGGGCGGCGTACCGTTTCAAGTCCCGCCCGTTCGACCTCGTGTCCACGCCGAGCGTCTGCGAGCACTGCGCGGCCGGGTGCCGGCAGCGCACCGACCACAGGCGCGGCCGGGTGCTGCGCCGCCTGGCCGGCGAGGAGCCGCAGGTCAACGACGAGTGGAACTGCGACAAGGGCCGCTGGGCCTTCGCGTACGCCACCCAGTCTGACCGGCTGACGACGCCGCTGGTCCGGGACACCGACGGAGTGCTCCGTCCCGCCTCCTGGGCGGCCGCGTTCACGGCCGCCGCGCGCGGCCTCACCGCGGCGCGCGACGCGGTCGCTGGGCCGCGCGGCGCGGGGGTGCTGACCGGAGGCCGGCTGACGCTTGAGGACGCCTACGCCTACGCGAAGTTCGCCCGGCTCGCCCTCAACACCAACGACATCGACATGCGCGCCCGGCCGCACTCGGCGGAGGAGGAGCAGTTCCTGGCCGCCCGCGTGGCCGGACGCGACATCGACGTCAGCTACGCGACCCTGGGGGCCGCGCCCGCGGTGCTGCTGGCCGGGTTCGAGCCGGAAGACGAGTCGCCGATCGTGTTCCTGCGGCTGCGCAAGGCGGCCCGCAAGGGCAGGCCGGCGGTCTACTCGGTCGCGGCCCTGGCCGCGCCCGGGCTGGCCAAGATGTCCGGCACCCTGCTGCCGACGGTGCCCGGCGCCGAGCCAGCCATGCTGACCGCGCTGGCCGCGGGCGGCTCAAGCGACCCCGCCATCAGGCGGGCCGCCGAGCTGCTGGCCGCTCCGGGCGCCGTGATCCTCGTGGGCGAGCGGCTGGCCGAGGTGCCCGGTGCGCTCGCCGCCGCGGTCAGGCTCTCCGACGCCACCGGGGCGAAGCTCGCCTGGATACCGCGACGGGCCGGCGAGCGCGGC
>JASHPP010000226.1 GCA_030038035.1 Trebonia sp. | reverse complement strand
CCCTGGCCCGGCCCTGTCCGCTGCGGCGCGACCGCACCGGGTGGCCGTGCACCGGCACGCGCTCGCCTGGCAGGTCACCGCGTTCATGGGCATCCAGAGCCTGCTGTACTACGCGGCGCTGTCCTGGCTGCCGACGATCCTGCGCGACCGTGGCGCCAGCGCCGGGACCGCCGGTGACCTGCTTGCCCTGATGGGCGTGGGCAACCTGGCGGTGTCGCTGGCCGTCCCTGTGCTCGCGCAGCGGATGCGCGCGCAGTACGCGCTCGTGGTGCCGACCGTGGCGGCCATGGCGGCGGGACTGGCCGGAATCGTCTACCTTCCGCTCGGCTCGGCCGTCGTCTGGGCGCTGATCCTCGGCGCCGGGCAGAACGCCGCGCTGAGCCTGGCGATCTTCTTCACGATGGCGCGGGCGCCGTTCCCGGCGGCCGCCGCCTCGCTGTCCTCGCTCGCGCAGGCGGTCGGCTACCTGCTCGCAAGCGCAGGCCCGCTTGAGGTCGGGCTGCTGCATTCGGCGACAGGGAGCTGGAACCCCCCGCTCGCGGTGCTCTTCGCGCTCACGGGCGTGCTGCTCGTCGCGGGCCTGCTGGCCGCCCGGCCCCGGGTGCTCCCCGCCGACGCCGCGGCGCCCGGAGCCGCGGACGCCGCGGATGCCGCGGCGGAGGGCCAATGATGGCGCAGGCACCGGTCGGGTTCGACCTCGACATGACGCTGATCGACTCGCGGCGCGCCATCCTGGCCGCGTTCGCCGGGGTCGCGGCGGACACGGGCGTGCCGATCGACCCCGCCGCCGTGGACAGCAGGCTCGGCATCAAGCTGGAGGACGAGCTCGCGTTCTGGTTTCCCGCCGGGCAGGTGCCGTTCGCCATGCGCGTCTACCGCGAGCACTACGTGCGGCTGGCGGGGCCGCTGACCAGCGTGCTGCCCGGCGCCGCCGAGGCGCTGGCCGCGGTCCGGGCGGCGGGCGCGCGCGCCGTCGTGATCACCGCCAAGTACGAGGTGACGGCTCGGTTGAGCCTGGACGGCACCGGGCTCACCGCCGACGAGCTGTTCGCCGACGTGCACGGCCCGCAGAAGGCGGCGGTGCTGGCCGGCTTGCGGGCCGTCGTCTATGTGGGCGACACGCCCGCGGACATGGCGGCCGCCGTCCAGGCGGGGGCGCGGGCGGTGGGCGTGGCGACCGGATCGTTCACGGATCGTGACCTCCTGGCGGCGGGCGCGGACCGGGTGCTCGCGTCGCTTACGGAATTTCCCGCCGTGTACGCGGACCTGCGGGCTGCGATCCCGTGACGCGACGAGGGGTACCTCCCCGTCCGCCCTGGCACGACTCGTTTCGCCACGATAGAAGTGGGCGTGGGCGGCGCAACAACAGTTAAGAACCTGTAAGGTTTGCCGGGTGAGCTCCGTGCTTGATCGCCTAGGCGTAGCCACGTCCAGTGGGAAGCTCAAAGGCACGCGCCTCCTGATCGCAGGGGCCGCGGCTTTTGCTCTCATGCTCGCGCTGTGGGCGATCTACTCGGCGATCCACCCGGTCGGTTACACGCTGTACCCAGCCGACCTGAAGGTGTACAGGGACGGCGGCCTCATCGTCAGGCATATCAGCCCGCCGTACAACTCGACGCTGGCCGACCCGCTGTACGACTGGCCGCTGAACAGCGTGTCACTGAAGTTCACATACACGCCGTTCGCCGCGCTGTTCTTCGCCGTCGTGTCGTTCGTGCCGTGGTCGATCCTGCCCCGGCTGTCCCAGGCGGTCAACCTGGTCGCGCTGGTCGCGGCGGGCTGGTGCACGGTGGCGGCGCTCGGCCACACCGACCGCCGGGTCCGGGCGGGCGGTGCTCTCCTCGGCGCGGCGGCCGGGCTGCTCACCGAGCCCGTGTTCCGCACCATGTACCTGGGGCAGGTCAACCTGCTGCTGATGGCGCTGATCATCTGGGACCTGTGCCAGCCGGACACCCGGCTGCGCGGCCGGTGGAAGGGGCTGGCGACCGGGTTTGCCGCCGGGATCAAGCTGACCCCGCTGATCTTCATCCCGTACCTGCTGCTCACGCGCAAGTTCCGGCAGGCGGGGATGGCTGCCGGCGGCTTCGTCGCCACGGTGCTCCTTGGCTTCCTCGTCCTGCCCGGCGACTCCAGGGACTACTGGCTGAACGGCCTGTTCATCCAGGACGGGCGCACCGGGTTCGTTGGCTGGACAGGGAACCAGTCGCTGCGCGCGATCACGACACGGCTGGCGGGCAGCATCGACGCGGGGACGGTGCCCTGGGTGGTCGCCGTCGTGGTGGTGACGGTGTTCGGCCTGCTCTGCGCCGCCATGCTGCACCGCGCTGGACACGCCATGCTCGGGCTGCTCACGGCGGCCCTCGTCGGGCTGCTTGACTCGCCGATCAGCTGGGACCACCACTGGGTGTGGGTGGTGCCCGGCATGATCGCGGCCGGCCACTACGCCTTCCGTGCGTGGCAGGCCGGCCGCCGCCGCGCGGCGGCCGGGTCCGCCGCCGTCGCGGTCGGCATCCTGCTCGTGTTCGCGTCGTGGCCAGGCAGCCTCTGGAGCGTCTACACGAGCGGTCCTGGAAACTTCACGAACGGGCTCATCTGGGCCGCGCCGTACACCCCGGTGACCAAGTACCAGCTGGACGGCGACCAGCCGTGGTTCCTCGAGTACCACTGGCACGGCCTGCAGCTGCTGGCGGGGAACGCGTACGTGCTCGCCGGCCTCGCGCTGCTGCTGATCCTCGGCATCACCGGGCTCGTATCGCGCGCCTCGGCCTCGCGGGCCCGGCAAGCCGCGGTCAGCCCGGCCCGCGCCGCCGCCTGACCACAGTCGGCCACCACCGCTCCCGACGCACCTCCGCCCCGAGGCACCTCCGCGCAGGCTCGGTGCCGCCCCAGCTACCCGGCCGCCTCAGCCCCGTCCGCCCCAGTCGTCCGCGCGAGCCTCGGGCGTCCGACCCGCTTGACCGGCCGCGCGTTCACCAGCATCTCGCTCACGGGCTTCTCGGTGACCCGGTCCCCGAACGCGTCGGCGTCCATCGTGACGCGCCTTGGCAGGTCTTCGCCGGGCAGGTACAGGTCGAGCACGGCAACCCGCAGCGTGTCCTTCTCCAAGGCCAGGGCCTCGTCGGCGAGCGCCTCGATCTCCACCGGTCCCTCGCCGAGATCGGGGTGCTCGTGGATCACGATGCGCGCTAGCGCGTCGTCGCGCATGATGAGCTGGCCGCTCAGATCGCTAAACCGGACAGTCTTCTGACCCATGATTCGACCCCTCTTTCTGAGCATTGTGCAGTGAGGTCAACACTGCCGGAAACCTGTTCGTTTGTCAAACGCGTGTTCTATAGGGACTGGCCTCTGCGAAACTACTCTCGACGAAAGGGCCGGTCAGTAGTAATCGCGCATGAGCTCGCTGACCCACTCTGGTTCGCGTACCTGACCGCGCGGGGCCAGCTGGCTGATGTACGGCTTCACGTCGAGCACCGGTGACCCGTCCAGCGCGTCAAGCCCGCGGACGGTCAGCTCAAGCCCGTCGACCGACAGCAGCTCACAGCGCGAGACGCCGAGGTGGTTCGGCCGCAGCGGGGAGCGCCCCGCCAGCACTCCCACCATCGGCCACCGCGGGTCGCCCCGGGGATGAAATGCCCCGCGGCGGTCGGTGATGGCCAGGTGGAACACGAACACCACCTCGAGGTGAGAGTAGTCCGCCAGCCCGATCGTGGCCTCCGGCTCGACCTCGGCGGGGTCAAGGACGATCCTCGCGGTCACGTCGCCCCAGTTGTCCTCGTAGATCTCGGTGCGCCCGCCACGCACAGCGCCGATCGGCGTGACGGTGATCGAATCGCTCATCGCTTCCCCGTGAATAGATCGGTGATCGTGGTGGTCGGCACGCGCCCGGCTCGGCCCTGCGGAAGGTTTACCCGTAACGAGCCGTCCCCTCTCCCTCGGCTGACCAACTTCGCCACCTGGAGGCGGAGGGTCGCGTGCCCGGCGGTTCGCTCCACCAGCGCCTCCAGCACTGGCCGTGGCGCTGTTATTGGCGTTGGGGGCCCCGGCGCCAATAGGGCTGGCGTTGGGGGCCCCACCGCCAAGCCGGGTTAGTGCCGCCCGCGGTGGGGTCGGCCCGCCACGCGCCCGGCCCACGCAGCGGGCCAGCCCGGGCGGTTCAGCCTGGCCCGATGCGCCGCCCGCTGATCCGGGCCGGGGCGATGCGGACGTACACGTCCCGCGCGCCGCCTGCCCACGGCTGGAGACGGGTAGCGTCCTCCAGGTGCCTGACCTCACGCTCGTCGTTGATCGTGTGCGCGTGGCCCTGCACGAGGACGCTCCAGCCTGCCTGCAGCGCCTCGTCGACGCTGTCGGCTTCGAAGCCGACACGGGCATTGGCGTAGACGGCGAGCAGCGTGTCCGGTGCGGTGCGGAAGATGATGGCCCTGCCCAGCACGGCGAAGTTGACCGGCAGCACCATGACCCCGTCCGCGGACATGAACGCGACGCGGCCGACGCCGCCCGGTTCCAGCAGGTCGAAGCACTCGTCCGGGCTGAGCGTCCGCAGCGAATGCGTGCCTGACAACACACTGAGCGCGTCCCGGTTAGCCGCGCGCTCCTTCCCGGTTGCCATGTGCATGCACCTCCGCCATCGACAGGCTCTTACGTGTCTCCAGCCTTGTCACGCCGGCGCGGGGATGCTGCGGCCTGAAGTCCCGGCCTGACCCTGACGGTCCGCCCTAAACAGGACCCGCACGTCCCTTGACCGCGGTCACCATCCCTTTCGCTGGGTGAAGCTGAACCAGTTGCCCGAGTCGTCGCGCAGGATCGCCTCGATCCCGTAAGGCCGCTCGGCGGGCGGCTGCGTGAACTCGACGCCGCGCTGCACGAGCACCGCGTAGTCGCCGCGGCAGTCGGACGTGGCCAGCACGCCGGGGGAGAGGGCGCCCTTCGCCACCAGCGCCCGGACCTGCTCGGCGGTCTGCCGGTCGAGCATCGAGTGCGCGGGGTCCATCAGCACGAACTCCTGGCCGGTGCTCCCCGGCGGGCGCACGGTCAGCCAGCGCATCCCGTTGTCGAGCTTGATGTCGTTGGTGAGCTCGAAGCCCAGCTTCCCTGTGTAGAAGTCTCTGGCCGAGTCCTGGTCAAGCACCCAGACCGACACGATGTCAATGCCGTTGATCATGCGCCAGACGGTACGCCGTCGGACAGTTCGCGGGCTTCTCCGGAAGTGCTGCCTTGGCCGCGGCCCGGAGCGGGCAGGCCGGTCTCCCACATCAGGACGAAGCAGCCGGGGATGGGAGCCGGCCCGCCCCGGCTGGCCGCCTCCGCGCGGTAGCGGGACGGGGACATGCCGGTGTGCTCGGCGAACCGCGTGCTGAACGTGCCGAGGCTGGTGAAGCCAACCAGGTGGCATATCTCGGTGACGGTGAGGTTAGCGGACCGCAGCAGCTCGCAGGCCCGCTCGACCCGCCGCCTGGTCCGGTATCGCCCAGGCGTCTGCCCGTACGCCGCGCGGAAGGCGCGGATGAAGTGCTCCCGCGAGTATCCCGCACCGTTGGCCAGCGCCGCGATGGGAATGTTCTGGCCGTAGTCCCGGTCGATTCGGTCCCTGGCCTGCCGCAGCATCCGCAGCGACGCCACGTCCGCCTGCCGGAACGTCATGCCCGCAGCCTACCGGGGCGCGCGCCGCGCGCTCAGTCCGAGCCGATCACGGGACCGGTTCATGCTGTCCCCCGGCGGAACCGGGGCGCTAGGTCGGCATTGCAAGCGTCTGCTAGCAATGCCGGAAGTGACGGCACAGGCACATCCGTGTATTGCGCCTCGTGGTACACATAGCGTCCCCTGCGAAGGGTGAGTCCGTCCGGACCAGTAATGTCACGTTTCACTACGCAGCAGTTGGAGCCGAGGATGGCCTGCGTATCCACCCAGAAGACCGTGGCCGGGTTATCCGCGATGATGCCGTCGACAGAGACTATGTTGCCGACCTGATAGTGCTCCCAGAACCAGGGGCCTAGCACGGCCTCACCCGTAAACGGAGGCCAATGCGTCTCCAGGGTGCCCACCCGTGGCAGCACAGCCCAGCTTGGCTCGGGCGACTCTGGACTGTACCTGGTGTAGAACACGACGAGAGCGGTGATCTGGTCCCGATCGCGCCAGCCGAAGAGGAACTCGTCCTGCGGGATCGGGACACCGCAGGTCAGGATGTTCATGATCACATCGGGGACGCCGTCATCATCAGCCGTGATGGTCGCGAGACCTCGGGTACGCCACAGCCGCAGGTGGTAGCGTGGGTTGGCATCGGGGCAGTCGCGCGAAAGCACGTAGAACCTCTCGGTGTGCTCCTCGCGCACCACGAGGACCATCAGAAGGATGGTTCCGCTAGTGTTAGCGGCCCTGACTGCCAAGGGGTAGCTGTTGAAGAGCTCGCGGCACGCCTCATATGCGGAGCTGGCGCCCATCGTTTCTCACCCCCTTCCGCCGGAACCTCCGCGGCACTTCCCTTCGACCGCTTCCTAATCGAATCTTTATACGAAGAAGCTCGCAATGTCAAGAGCCTCTTAGGGGATGTTCGATTTTTCGCGCCAGGCTGCTGCATAGCGATCGCATTGCGGGATCAGAAGCTCGCGTCGGGTAGTTCGACGAGCCGCGGCGCAGGCGGGAACGTCAAGCCGACTCGAGTGGTGGCCCGTCCTCGACAGGGCCAAGACGAGCATCTGTCAGATCAGCGCCACTCAGATCCGCCCCGGCGAGAATGGCACCCCGCAAATCTGCTCCCGCGAGAATGGCGTCCCGCAGATCTGCTTCCCTTAGGTCAGCGCGCACCAGCATAGTGTTGGCGAGCCGGGCTCGCCGTAGGTCTGCGGCCGGCGAGAGGTTCAGCATAGGTGCCTTTGCGTCTGCCCCGGCCGATGTGACGGGTGTTGGCTCGCGTGGGGGCTGCGCCTTCGGCGTGTGCTCTGCCGATTGAGTCACCGGCTCAGGCCGGGAGCTTGCCCGGCCGCCGCCAACCGCGAGGCCGATGGCAATGCCGACTCCAAGGACGCAAAAAAAGCTAGCGACCGCCTCGGCGGCAAGCGCACTTCCCCACTGGCCAACCGCCGCAACGGTGAACAGCGGTATTATCGGCCAGAACCAGGGGGACCTGGCGGCCGCGGACGCGATTCGGCTTGGCTGAGGCACGTGCACCTTTCGTCGATCTATCGAGACAATAGGACAAGTCGAGCCCTACCACACCGTTCTCCACACTTGGATCCTCTTGGGTATCGACCTTCAGGTCTTCCGGCCTTAAACTGAGCTCACCGCACGTGCGGGAGGTGGTCACGTGGCGGCAAGGCGTTACCGGGGACAGGGAATTAGCTCGCCGATCAAAGTCTTGCTTGCGTTTAGCTTGCTCAAGCAGCATGGTCCGATACGCCTGCCTGGCGTCAGGCGAAAGGGCAGCTTGGCGCTGACTTGCCCCGAGGATGGCGACGAACTCGTTGACAACGGGGATGGCACGTGCTATTGCCAGAAGTGCGGGACGCAATATCAGATCATTTAGGGAGATGGACGGTTAATGGCCTCCCTCGCGCCGGTTGACGCAGCGCTTTCAGTAGGGCAGCGCATTGGCCGCTACTTCAACCTGGTGAGCATGATTCCGTCGCTGTTCCTCGTTCTCTGGATCTACGTACTGGTTTGTAGCGGAGCGCTTTCCGGGGGTCCTTCGCTAGAACACATGAGAGCCCAACTGTCCGCTCACTGGTCAGTGGGCACGGTTCTGGGACTTGTATTGGCATCGTTTGCCATTGCCATGGTATTGCATCCTCTCCAGTTTGTTACGACGCAGGTATTGGAGGGCTACTGGGGTACGACGCCATTGGCTATAGCCGCGATGAACATTAGAATTGTGCACCACAGGAAGCGTCGGCGAGAACTGCGCAGGCAAGCGGGCTACAATCGCCGCGCACTGCTCAACGCGTGGCTCAGGAGACATCCCGAATGGAAAGAATATAGCGAGAAAGAGCTGGAAGTCCGCGTCGGTAATCAGATGAAGAGCGAGCAGGGCGATCCGCTGATTATGCACCTGATAGCCCGGCAGGAGGCGCTGCATCGCGCGGAGCAGTATCCGTCCGACGACAGCCGAATTCTGCCTACCCAACTGGGCAACGTATTGCGTCATTTCGAGGACTCTGCGGGCACCCAGTACGGGCTGGATGCCATTACGATCTCGCCCCACCTCCATCTCGTTGCCCCGGATCGCCATCTGGATTACCTGAAGGACGCCAGGGAGGATATGGACTCCAGCATCCGAATATGCACCGTCGGGCTTGTAGCAGCTGTACTCACGGTAGCCATCCTGCTCAGATACGGGAGCTGGCTGCTATGGGCGCTGGTGCCCTACGGCGTTAGCTATCTCGCCTATAAGGGCGCGGTGTCTGCCGCGGAGAGCTACGGAAACGTTATCGCAACCATAATTGATCTTGACCGGTTCCTGCTTTATGACAGCCTTGGCCTGTATCAGCCCCGGGATACCGACGAAGAGAGGAGGAATAACGCCAAGCTCATGCAGGTCCTGGCCGGAAATCCAGCTACTTTGCGCTATCGGCGCAGCGGCGGGGAGACACAGCGTCCAGCGCATCTGACACGGCGAAGAAGCAGACCAGGAACCAGTTTTGACTAGGGCGGTCGGCCCGCGACGTTCAGGCGTCCCGCCGCGCGAGCAGCCAGCAGCCGGCCGCGAGCAGCACCGCGGGGTACAACGCCACGATCGCGAGCTCAAGCCACGGCGACCAGGTGAACCCGGGGACCGGCTTGACCGCGGCCAGGGAGTTGCCCGCGATCAGCTCGGGCGTGAACCTGCCGATGCCGCGCCCTGCCGCCCCTGCCGCTCCGGCGACGGCCGGCAGCACGAACAGGCCGCCGACCAGCGTGGCGACCGCGGCGGCACCGTGCCGGACGATGGCGCCGATGCCGAGTCCGGTCAGGCCGATCAGCGCGAGGTACGCGCCGGTCATCAGCACCGCCCGCAGCACTGGGCCCTGGCTGAGCGCCGGGTGCGGCACCGCAGGCCGCAGCGCGGCGATGCCCAGCAGGAACGACAAGAACGTCGTGATCTCCCCGAGGGCCAGGACCACCGTCGCGTACACGCAGGCCTTCGCGCCCAGCACAAGCGGCCGCCGCGGGATCGCGGCCAGCGTGACCTTGATCAGGCCGGTCGAGTATTCGCCCGTCATCGTCAGCACGCCGAGCACGCCGGTGATGACCTGGCCGAACACGACGCCCGCGAGCACGTTGCTGGTCGGGTCGCCGGTCACGCTGCGGGTGTTGAATCCGGCGACCACGCCGAGCGCGACCGTCGCGAGCATCCCGCCGCCAAGCACCCAGGTCGTCGAGCGCAGCGTGCGCAGCTTGATCCATTCCATCCGGGCCGCGTCCGGGAACCGGTAACCGTCCATCGGGGAACTCCGTCGTCAGGCCGAAGAACGCCTCTTCGAGCGAACCGCCGGCCCGGCCGCTCAGCTCCCGCACGGTGGTGTCCGCGACCACCCGCCCGCGGCTGATGACGACCAGCCGGTCGGCGGTCACCGCCAGCTCGCTGATCAGGTGGCTGGAGACGAACACCGTCCGGCCCTGCGCGGCCAGCGATCTCATCAGGTCCCTGATCCACCGGACTCCCGACGGATCAAGGCCGTTCACCGGCTCGTCGAGCAGCAGCACGCCAGGGTCGCCGAGCAAGGCGGCCGCGACCGAAAGCCGCTGTGCCATGCCGAGCGAGAACGTCCCGGCCCGCCGCGAGGCCACATCGCTCAGCCCGGCAAGGCCGAGCACCTCTTCGACGCGCCGCGGCGGGATGCCGCCGCCCGCGGCGAGCGCCGCCAGATGCGCATGCGCGCGGCGGCCGGGGTGGAATCCCCGCGTCTCAAGCACCGCCCCGACCGACCGCAGCGGCCAGCGCAGCGCGTGGTATGGCGCCCCGTCGATGAGCGCCTCGCCGCGCGTCGGCGCGTCCAGGCCCATGATCAGGCGCATCGTTGTGGACTTGCCCGAGCCGTTCGGCCCAAGAAAACCGGTCACGATGCCCGGATGGACCTCGAAGGTCACATCGTCGACGGCGACCGTGCGGCCGTAGCGTTTGGTGAGGCCCCGTGCGCAGATCATGGCCACGACGCTACGAACACCCGGCGCGACCGGCATCGCCGCCAGGAGCCATCTCCAGGCACGGCGGTCGTACCCAGGTATGACGCCGCTAGCGGGACGCCAGATCCCCGCGCCGCGGCCTAACCTAGGGATGTGGACGCGCTAGTCCAAGTGCTCGCCGGCCGTGACCGGGTGCCCGAATGGCGTTCGGCGGCGGCCCGGCGAACAGCGGTGCTGCTGAGCTGGCTGGCCTTCGCGCTGCTGGCCGCGTCGGCGCTGGCGGCGGTGACCGTGGGCCGCGGCGGGCGGACCGGTCTGCAGCCAAGCGACGCCGGCTGGCTCGCCGTCGCGTTCGCCGTCTCGGCGGCGCTGCCGCTGGCGCCGCGGCGGGCGCTGCTCGCCTGGCGTCTCGCCTTCGTCGTGGTGCTGGTCGCGCCGCTGATTCCCGGCCAGACCCGCGCGGACCCGGGCTTCTACGGCGTGCTGGCCATCGTCTATGTCGTGGCCGGGCTGCGCTATGCGAGCCCGGCCCTGTGGTGGATGGCCGCCCTGACGCTGGTCCCGGTCTGGCTGTGGACCGGCCCGGACTGGACGTACCCGGCCCGGCTCACCGCCGGGCTCGTGGTGCTCGCGACCGCGCTGCAGGCGATCGCTAACTGGCGGCGGGACCGGCGCGCGCTCGCCAGGCAGACCGAGAACGCCGAGCGCGAGCGCGAGCGCAGTGCCGTCCTGCAAGAGCGGGCCAGGATCGCGCGCGAACTGCACGACGTGGTGGCGCACCACATGTCGATGATCGCGGTCCAGGCGGAGACCGCGCCGTACCGGCTGGCCGCCGCGCCCGGCGGGGCGGACCTGCCCGAGCCGGTGAAGGCGGAATTCGCCGCGCTGAGCGGCGCGGCCCGCGAGGCCCTCACCGACATGCGCGGGCTCCTCGGCGTGCTGCGCAGCGACGACGCCGGCCAAGCCGGCGACCCAGCCCAAGCCGGCGACCCAGCCCGCCGCGGCGCTGCCGAACTAATGCCGCAGCCACGGCTCGAAGACGTCCCGCACCTGGTCGACGCGGCTCGCCGCGCTGGCGCCGCGGTCACGCTGACCATGCCTGATAACAGCAAGAGGCGGCCGCTGCTGCCTGGCGTCGGGCTCACCGCCTACCGGATCGTGCAGGAATCGCTGTCCAACGCCGCCAGGCACGCCCCTGGCGCCCCCGTCAGCGTGGTGGTCGAGCAGGAGCCACGGTCCGTTCTGCTGAAGATAATGAGCGGGCCGGCCACGGCGCGCCAGCCGAAGACGGACGGGACCGGGCACGGGCTCGCCGGGATGCGGGAGCGGGTGGTGCTGCTCGGCGGGTCGCTGGACGCCGGGCCGGAGGCGGACGGCGGGTTCGCGGTCCGCGTGGTGCTGCCTGCGGGCACGCCCCTGCCTGCGGGCAGGCCGCAGCCGGCGGGCACGCCCCAGTGACACCAGAAGCGGCGCCGATCAGCTGTCTGATCGCCGATGACCAGGCGATGGTCCGTGAGGGGTTCGGCGCGCTGCTTGCGGCACAGCCGCAGATCACGGTCGCCGCGCTGGCCGCCGACGGCGCAGAAGCCGTCGAACTCGCCAGGCGCACCAGGCCCGACGTGGTGCTGATGGACGTCCGGATGCCTGTCATGGACGGCTTGCAGGCCATCCGTGAGCTGCTCGGGAACGCCAGGAACCCGCCGCGCGTGCTGATGCTGACCACGTTCGACCTCGACGAGTACGTCTACGAGGCGCTGCGGGCGGGGGCGAGCGGGTTCCTGCTCAAGGACGCCCCGGCCGCCGAGCTCGTGCACGCGGTCCGGGTGGTCGCCGCCGGCGACGCGCTGCTCGCGCCGTCGGTGACCAGGCGGCTGATCGCCGACTTCGCAGGCCGCCACGGCCCGCGCGCGGGCACCGCCGGCACGGCCGGCCCCATCGGCACCATCGGCGCAGCCGGCACGGCCGGCCCCGCCGCGCGACAACGCCAGCCGCTGGCCGAACTCACCCCGCGCGAACTCGAAGTGCTCACGCTCATCGCGCGCGGCATGTCCAACGCGGAGATCAGCGCCTCGCTGGTCATCGCGGAACAGACCACAAAGACCCACGTCGGCCGCATCCTCATGAAGCTTGCGCTGCGCGACCGGGCGCAGGCTGTCGTGCTCGCCTATGAGTCCGGCCTGGTCGCCCCCGGGCAGTGAAGCCTGATGGACGAGGGCACCGCCTCGCGCACCGCCCGCAGTGTCGCGGCGCACCGGCTGGACTTCGCGCGCGCCGAAACGCCGTACGGTGACCCGGACGCCGACGTCGCGCTCGCCAGGGACGTCACGGACGGGCTCGCGGCGCCGCACACCCGGATGCACGACTACCTGCGCGGACGCACGGCGTTCTTCGACCACGTGGTCGTGCGCTCGATCGAGCGCGGCGTCGCGCAGGTCGTGGTCGGCGCCGCCGGGTACGACGGCCGCGCGTTCCGGTACGCCAAACCCGGGGTGCGCTGGTTCGAGGTGGACCACCCCGCGACCCAGGCGGACAAGCTGGCGCGGATCGCCCGCCTCGGCATCGACGCGCGGCACGTCCGGTTCGTCGCGGCGGACTTCGCGCGGGCGCCGGTCGCCGGCCTGCTGGCCGCGGCGGGCCTGGACCCGCGCAGCCCCGCCTTGTTCCTGCTCGAAGGCGTCGCCGTGTACCTGGACACGGACGTCCTTGAGCGGGTCCTCGGGCAGTTCCGCGCGGCCACCGTGGACGGCAGCGTGCTCGCCATCAGCGTGTCGCTGGCGTCGGCGCAGGGCCAGGCCCGCGAGCGCTTCCGGGCGTCGGTCGCCGCGCTGGGGGAGCCGGCCCGCTCGGTGCTCGTCCCGCAGGAGGCGGCCCGGCTGCTCGCCGGGCAGGGATGGCGGGTGATCGAGGCCCGCGACCGGCTGCGGGCCGCGGGCCTGCTGACCGCCCGTGCCACCGGCCCGCCCACTCCTTAGCCCGTCCGATTCTCAGCCCGGGTTCGCACCGTTATTGGTGGTGTGGGCCCCACCACCAATAGGTTTGCAATGCCA
>JASHPP010000225.1 GCA_030038035.1 Trebonia sp. | reverse complement strand
CTGGTTTTCCGTGGGCTGGCCGGGCGTGGGCACGCTGACGCTGACCGCCAGGTCGAGCTCGAGCGGGGCGGCCGCGTGCAGCTGGGCGGCGAGCGTGTCCGCCTCGTGGCCGGCCGCGGCCAGCTTGGCGGCCGGGGTGAACTGGCCCGGCTGGTACTGGGCCGGGTCGTTGCCCGGCGCGTAGAGGATGAGCTGGTTGGACGCCATGTTCGGGGCGACGTAGTCGAGCGCGTCGCCGAACCGGACGCTCGCGATGAGGATCGTGATCGTGGCGATGAAGACCGCGAACGAGACCGCCGCCATCGCCGCGCCCGATCTGGACCGGTACCTGGCGAGGTCGCGCAGCGCCAGCCGGGTGGCCAGCGGGGCGCGCCAGGCCAGCACGGCGAGCCTGTCCACGAGGAACGGGGCGAGCAGCGCGCACGCGATCACGCAGGCGATCAGGGCGGCGATGACCAGGTAAGCGTCCCTGCCCCCGCCGTTCCAGCCGCCAGAGAAGTACAGCACGAGCAGGCCGGCCGCCAGGAAGATCAGGCCCGGACGCGGCGACCGTGTGATCACGTGCGGCGGGGCGACCCGCCCGGAGATCGCGGCCACCACAGGGACCTTGCTGACCGCGCGTCCCGGCCACGCGGCGGCGATGACCGAGGTGGCCACGGCGAGCAGCAGGCCGATGACGACCGCGGCCCAGGGCAGGTTCAGGGGGTCGGTGCGGTGCGCGGTCGCGACCTCAAGGCGCGGGTAGTACGAGAACCAGAGGCCGAACCCGATCGCCGCCCCGATGATCGCCCCGAGCACGCCGGCCGTCAGGCCGTCGACGACCAGCACGAACCGGACGTCGCGCTCGGTCGCACCGTCTGGTCGACGAGCCGGCCGTCGCGCAGGAACACCACCCGGTCGGCCCAGGAGGCGAGCTGGGCGTCACGGACAGGCTGATATCGCGCAGCGCCTGCACCTGCGCCGCGCCCTTGCCGTACACCTTGGAGATGCTGCGCAGTTCGAGAGCGCGCATCAGCTCGCCCCTATCCGTCGCCTGCGCTGGAGGACGGCCATCGACGCCGGCGCGGTCCGGAGCTTCGGCGGCCACCCGTCGGCCCTGGCGCGCCGCAGCCGTCCCTCCGCCGCATCCAGCCAGCGGATCAGCGAGTCGAGGCGGAACAGCTCGGCGTCCACGACCAGGGCGAACGCTAGGTCCACGTCGGCCTCGTCTTCCTTGAGCCGGGTCCATTCCTGCATCAGCTGCACCAGGTACCGGCGGTGCGCCTGGATGACCTCGTGCACGTCCGCGCCCGGTACCCGGACCGCCACGAGCACCTTCATGACCAGTTCGTCCCGTGGCGGCGAGCTCAGGTCCGTCGGCACGTGCAGCCACTGCGTCAGCTCGGCCGAGCCCGCGCCGGTGATCCGGTACGCCTTCTGCGGTCCCCCCTCATCGGAGTCACCGTCACCGAGGGCCTCCACCAGGCCGTCGCGCTCCAGCCGGCCCAGGGTCGTGTAGACCTGGCCCACGTTCAGCGGCCACACCTCGCCGGTGCGCGCCTCGAACTCCTCGCGCAGCTGCAAGCCGTACTTCGGACCCTCGCTGAGCAGGGCCAGCAGGGCGTGCCTGACGCTCATCGGTCGCCTCCGCGATACGGTTCACTCAGTAGCATACGCAGTATAATACTGACAGGACGGGGCAGGCGCAACGCGTGCGGAGCGGTTTGGCCGGGGAGCAAGCCGGGATCGTTCGGAATAGATATTTATCTCCAGAACGGACGCGCGGTTCCCCTCTCGCGCCCGCCTCACGCGGGCAGGGGGTGCGCCTGGAAGAACGCCCACATCACGGCGTTGGCGTCGATCGCGTCGCTTTGCGGGCCAAGCGCCGCGGTGATGGCGCGCGGCATGGCCGGCCCGCCGGGCCACTCATGGCCCTCGCCGTCGATGGCGTACAGCTCGACGGCGGCCCCGCCGCCGCACCCTGCGTACTGGGTGAGGGTGTAGCCGGCGCCCGTGACGGTGCGCGGGCTGGCGGACTGGCAGCCGTCGCGCGCCGCCCACATCCGCGCGGCGTCCGGCACCGAATACGTCCAGTAGGGCAGCCCATGGCCGGTGAACGGGTCGACCGGGTCGGCGGTGCCGTGGAAGGCGATCACCGGCACGGGCCTGGCGGCCGGGCAGGGGCTCGGCGACCGCAGCCCGGCCACCGGGGCGACCGCGGCGAAGACCTGCGACGCGTCGCACGCGAGCTGGCTGGCCATCCGCGCGCCGCCGGACATGCCCGTGGCGTACACCCGGCGCGCGTCGATGCAGTACCGGGCCTGCAGGTCGCGGACCAGGCCGGTGAGGAACGTGACGTCGTCGGCCGACCCGGCCGGCGGGTACCGCCCGCTGACCAGCGGCTCGCCGGGAACGTTCCAGTCGTAGCCCGTGCCGTCCGGGATCAGCGCCTGCGGATAGGCGACGATGAACCCGTCGGCGTCGGACGTGGCGTCCATGCCGCTGAACACCTCCTGCGCGCTCGCGGTGCTCTGGCTGCCCTGCAGGTTGAGCACAAGCGCGACCGGGGCCGACCCGGTGTAACCCGTGGGCACGTGCACGATCACCAGGCGGCTGCGGCCGCCCGCCCGCACGGCGTACCGCACCGAGCCAGGGGCCGCTTTCTGCCCGCAGCCCGACGTGGTCCCCGTCGCGGCCGCGAGGGTGCCCGCCGCGGCCGGCTGCGCACCGGACTGATGGCGTGCCCCACCGCAGCCGGAGATCAGCGCGGTGAGGGCGACCGCGACGACGAGCGCGGGAACGGGCGGCCGGCGGCGGACTGCTGCGTTGACTTTGACGATCACAGGCCTGGACATCACGCCTCCCGCTCCCGCTCCGCGCCAAGCAGGCGGCGCAGCACTCGGGCGAATAGGTCATCGGGAACCGCACCGGGATCGATGCGGCGGCGGCGCACGAGGGCGCTGAAGAGCGCGACGGCCACGATCGTGAGCTCGGCCGGCGACAGTCCCGGTGGCGTGCCGAACCGTTCCATCGCCGCGGCGATCGCCGGCTCGATGCCCTGGTCCTGTTCGGTGAGCTTCGCCGCGATCAGCTCCATCGCCGCGGGGTTGCGGACCGCGTACAGCCAGAACTCCGCCGCCAGGGGCGCGAACTCGCTTTCTCTGGCGGCGAGCCGGGCCACGAAGCGGGACAGCGCGTCGAACGCGTCGCCTGCGTCGCCGTCTCCTGCTTGCTGGCCGAAGACCCGCGTGACGGCCTCGGCCCGGGTGGCGATCTCGCGGGACCACCCGGCCTGGATCAGCTCAAGGAACAGCTGCTCCTTGCCGCCGAAGTTGTAGTACACCGCCCCGGTCGAATAGCCGGCCAGCTCCGCGATCTCCTCGACCGACGCCCCGGCGAAGCCCTTGCGCGCGAAGACGCGGGCCGCTGCGGCGAGGAGTTCGCCGCGCGTCCGCTCCTTCGCCTCGGCCTGGGTCAGCCGCCGCCGTGGCCGTCCCGCGCCGCCGCCATCCACATTGGTTAGCCTATCAACATTGGATAGCCTATGAAAATAGTATCCTCGATGTGGAACCCGCTGTTCGTCCTCGGCGGCCCGGCGGCTGGCCGCCGGCCGGATAACGTGGAAGATCCGGCTGGTCTGGCCGGTGACCGTCTCAGATAGTGGGACGGCATCGGCAACTTAGGACCCGGGCCGCAGGTTTATTGTCCGTTTTATGCCGATTTCCGGATGCCGCTCGGGTCCTATCTTGGCCAGCGCCCGCGGACCGCGCCCGGTATGGGTGATTTGTCCGCCGCTGCGTGTGCAAGCGGTCGCAGGGAAAGGGTCTGAGGCTTGCCGCCGGTCCACTCGACGAACTGACCGGACGGAGCGTGCTGACCGGCCTAGTCCGGCACCGACAGCGACAGCCCGAACTGCCCGGCCGGGTCGGTCCACCAGGAGCGCAGCGCGAACCCGGCCGCGGCCAGCTCACGCTCGACCCCGGCGCGGCGGAATTTCGCGGACACCTCGGTGCGCATCTCCTCACCGGCCGCGAACGCGACGGTGAGCCCGATCGCCGGCACGCGCACCCGCTGGCCGGCCGTCGAGCGCAGCCGCATCTCGATCCACTCGGCGGCCGCGTCCCAGACCGCGACGTGCTCGAACGCGTCCGGGTCGAAGTCCGCGCCCAGTTCGGCGTTGAGCACGGCGAGGACGTTCTTGTCGAACGCGGCGGTCACCCCGGCGGCGTCGTCGTACGCCGCGACAAGCACCGCGGGGTCCTTGACCAGGTCCGTGCCGAGCAGGAACGCGTCGCCCGGCCGCAGCTGCGCCCGGACCTGGGACAGGAACGTGGCACGCTGCGCCGGGACCATGTTCCCGATCGTCGAGCCGAGGAACGCGACCAGCCGCGGGCCGCCGTCCCCGCCGGAGGCGGCGGGCAGCCCGAGGTGCTCCTCGAAGTCCGCCACGACCGCGTGCACCTCCAGGCCCGGGTACTCGGCGGCGAGCGCGTCGCCGGCGAGGACCAGCGCGGACTCGCTCACGTCGACCGGCACGTACGAGCGCAGCGTCCCGCGGTCGCGCAGCGCGTCGAGCAGCAGCCGGGTCTTCTCCGACGACCCGGAGCCGAGCTCGACGAGCACGTGCGCGCCGGCGGCCGCGGCGATCTCGCCGCTGACCGCGCGCAGGATCGAGCGCTCCGCGCGGGTCGGGTAGTACTCGGGGAGCTCGGTGATCTTTTCGAACAGCGCGCTGCCCTGCGCGTCGTAGAACCACTTCGGCGGCAGCGTCTTGGGGGTGGCGGACAGGCCGGCCAGGGCGTCCGCGCGCAGCGTGCGGGCGCGGTAGTCAGCCGGGAGGCGGTACTCGACGGAGGTCAACGGATGGCGATCCCTTCGGTGAGAGCGGCGAGCGGTGAGATCGTCACCCGGGAGGGCGCAGGGACCCCGAACGGCAGCGCGGTGAGCACGTGCCTGTCGGGGACCTCGGCCCAGCCGGGTTCGTCGTCGCCAGGCTCGGAGGCGACGGTGACGGCCCCGCCGGCCTGCCGGTACCACAGCGTGTCACCGGCGGCGGTGGCGGCGACCGACCGCCCGTCGGTGAGCAGGAAGTTGAAGCGCCCCGACCCCCCGGCCGCCTCGATCGCGGCGATCGTCGCGGCCAGCGCGACGTCGGCGGCCGTCCCTGACCGGAGCCGGCCGAGCACAAGCGCCCACAGGAACGCCGAGTCCACCATCGCTTCGAGGGAGAACGGCGACTCGGGCGGCGTCAGCGCCGCGGACAGCGCCGCGGCCGACGCGGGCCATCCGTCGAGCGCCCCGTTGTGGCTGAACAGCCAGGGTCCCGACGCGAACGGGGCGACCGCCGCCTCCCCGAGCGCGGTGCCCGGCGTCGCGCTGCGCACCGCCGCCAGGATCGCCGCCGACCTGGTGACGCGGGCCAGGTCGGGCAGCGACCGGTCGCCCCAGATCGGCACGGCCCGCCGGTACCTAGCCGGGACGGGGTCGCCGCCCGCGTACCAGCCGATCCCGAACCCGTCGGCGTTGACCGTCCCGTGCCGCTGCCGCCGCGGGGACCACGACTGCCTGTACAGCCCGAACGGCGGGTCGATCAGCACCGACCGCAGCGGCACCGGCGGCCCCAGGTAAGCCAAGTGCCTGCACATCAGCGCGCGGCCTCCGGGGCCGGGCGCGCGGTCCGGAAGCCGGCGAAGATCTGCCGCCGGATCGGATAGTCCCAGTTCCTGAACGTCCCGCGGCAGGCCACGGGCGACACCCCGAAGGCCCCGCCGCGCAGCACCTTGTACTCGGGGCCGAAGAACACCTGCGAGTACTCCTTGTACGGCCAGGCGGTAAAGCCCGGGTACGGCAGGAAGTCCGAGCTCGTCCACTCCCAGACGTCGCCGATCAGCTGCCGCGCCCCGCACGGCGCGGCGCCCGCCGGGTACGAGCCCGCCGGGGCGGGACGCAGGTGCCGCTGTCCCAGGTTGGCCAGCGACGGCGTCGGATCGTCGTCGCCCCAGGGGTAGCGGCGGGACCGCCCGGTGACCGGGTCGTACCGGGCGGCCTTTTCCCATTCGGCCTCGGCGGGAAGCCGCCGCCCGGCCCACCGCGCGTACGCGTCGGCCTCATACCAGCAGACGTGCAACACCGGCTCGTTCGGGATAATCGGTGCCGGTACCCCGAACGACACCCGCACCCATTCCCCCTCCCACCGCCAGAACAGGGGTGCCGCCAGCCCGGCGCGCTGCCTGTGCGCCCAGCCGCCGGCCGTCCACAAGCGCGGGTCGTCGTAGCCGCCGTCGGCGATGAACTGCGCGTACGCGGCGTTGGTCACCGGCGTCGTGTCCAGGTAGAACCCGGGCACGTCGACCACGTGCGCGGGCCGCTCGTTGTCAAGCGCCCAGGGCTCGGCCGAGGTGCCCATGGTGAAGGGGCCGCCGGGCACGAACACCTCGGCGGGCAGGGCCGCCGCGTCGGCGGGCGCGGGGCCGGGCGCCGGCGCGGACAGCACCGGGGGACCGATCCGCAGCTGGTGGGTGGCGAGCATGGTCTCGTCATGCTGCACCTCGTGCTGCGCGATCATCCCGAACGCGAACCCGTCGGCGAGCAGCCGCTCGCCGTTGCCGTCGCGCGCGCTGCCGAACCGCACCCGGTCGAGCAGGTCAAGGACCCGGCCGCGCACCTCGTGACCGTAGCCGCGTGCCTCGTGCGGCGGCAGCAGCGGCAGCGTCGGGCGCTCCGCGCGCGGGTGCTCGAACGCGTTGTACAGCGGGTCGATCTCCGGGTGCATCGGCGTGCGCCCGCCGACCTCGCGCAGCAGCCAGAGCTCCTCCTGGTTCGCGACGTGCGCCAGGTCCCATACCAGCGGCGACATCAGCGGGGAGTGCTGCCTGACCAGGTCCGCGTCGTCGACCGCGGTCGTCAGCAGCGTGGTGCGGTCGCGCGCCGCGAGCAACTCCGCGGCGATCCGCCCCCGCAGGGCCTGCGTGTGTTCGGTCATCTGCCTGCGTCCTCCAGAAGGTCGTCCGCCGGGCACCGGTCCTTGCTCACGTACTGGTCGATGAAGGCGTCCACGGCCGCCAGGATCGGCGCGTTCGGCTGCTGGCGGGCGAGCGCGCCGCGCGCCGCGGCGAAGCACTCCCTGCTCGCCCGGGCCAGCAGGAGATTGGCAGGCCCGCACCTGGCCGCGGTCGCCCACGGGCCGGCGTCTGAGTGGTCCAAGCCGTGCCACAGCGGCTCCGCCGCGGCCATCGCCGCGTCGCCGGCACGCGCGTCGGACAGCAGCGCGCTGGCCACCGCCGCGGGCACCACCCAGCCGTTGCCGGGCTGCGCGTCGATCATGCGCAGCTCGAAGTGCCCGCGCGGGCGGACCGGCGGGAACAGCGTGGACAGGTGGTAGTCCAGGTCCTCGATCGTCGGCGGGCGCAGGCCGCCCTCGATGGGCGCGCCGCGCACCCAGTCGCGCAGCGTCAGCCCGGGCGGGGCGCTCCAGTCCGCGGAGTCGTCCTCGCGGACGCACATGACCTGCGCGTCAAGCGCGTACGCGGCCCAGTTGGCGCGCGGGTCGCCGGTCAGCCGGGGCGGCCGCGTCCGTCCTGGGTCCATGCGCGCCCAGACCTGCTGCCGCGACGATCGCCAGCCGGTCGGCCGCCCGGCGCGCAGCGGGGAGTTGGCGAACGCGGACACGAGCACCGGCCCGATCGCGTGCAGCAGCAGCCAGCGTGCCCGGTACCCGCGGCAGCCGTCGGTGTCCTCGCCGGCGTCCAGGCACACCTGGACCGACGCGGTGGCGCACATCATCTGGCGGCCCCACGGGCCGCCCCGGTCGAAGAAGGCCTCCATCGCGGCGTACCGCGGCAGGCGCAGGATGCGCCGCGGGAGGCGGAACGGGTCGAGGCCGACCCCGGCGAGCTCAAGCCCGGCGTCGGCGACCGCCGCGCGCAGTGCCGCGAGGTCGGCGGCGGTCGATCGGACGCAGTCGGCGAGCGAGTCCGCGGGCAGCGAGCTGAGCTCAAGCTGCCCGCCTGGTTCTGAGGTAAGCGCGGCGCCGGACGGCAGCACGCCCGGCGCGGAACTGGAGGGCAGCGCGTCCGCGTCCCCTCCGCCCGCTTCGGCGCCGAAGGCCGAGACGGCCGCGGCGATCCGCTCCGCCGGGACCGGCAGGGCGGGATCACGCGCGTCGCGCACCAGCCACTCGAGTTCGACGCCGACCCGCCGCGGCGGCCCGGTCTTCAGGCAGATCCCGTGGATATGCTCGGCGGCCTGCTGTTCGCGGATGTGCCGCGCGGCGTCATCCGCGCGGCCCGTGTTCTCGACCGTCATGAGGGCACCATAACCTCGACCACTGACAAAACAGCCGGGCGGAAGCGGCGCGCCGGGAACTGTCCGGGCAGTGCGCGACCCGTCAGCCGGCTGCCGACCGCCGCCCGACGCGCGAACATGCCCACCTGAGTCGCCGTAACGCATTTGTTACAAACCACTATGCCACACCCCGCAACGGGCCTGCGCCCGCCCTTATCCAGTCCCGCTCCTGCCCAGGAAACTACGGGCGGACCTCGACGTGGCCGGGCGTGCCTTCCGTGACACGGCCGACGACGGCGGCAAGCACGCCGCGCCGCCCGAGTTCGGCAAGCAGCGTCGCGGTCGCGGGTGGCGGCGCGGCGAGCAGCAGGCCGCCCGATGTCTGCGCGTCCTGCAGCAGCACGGCCACGGGCTCGGGCACGCCGGCGGAGATGGACGTCCACGGCGCGAGGTAGGCGATGTTGTTGCGGGTGCCCCCGGACACGTAGCCGGCCGCGGTCAGCTCGAGCGCCCCGGGCAGCAGCGGCACCGCCCCGGCGTCCACGACGGCGCTCACCCCGCTGGCGCGCAGCAGCCGGTGCAGGTGGCCGAGCAGCGAAAAGCCCGTGATGTCCGTCGCCGCCACCACGTCCGCGGCCAGCGCCGCCTCGCTGGCCGCCGCGTTGAGCGTCGTCATCGTCGCGACGGCGGCGGCAAGCACGTCGCCCGGCGCGGCCCCGCGCTTGTGCGCGGTCGCGACCACGCCGGTGCCGACGGGCTTGGTGAGCACGAGCGTGTCGCCCGGCCGCGCCGTGTCGATGGTCAGCAGCCGCGCCGGCGCCGCCAGCCCGACGACCGCCATGCCGTATTTCGGCTCAGGGTCGTCGATCGTGTGCCCGCCGACGACCAGGCACCCGGCCTCCGCCGCGACCGCGGCGCCGCCGCGGAGCACCTCGGCGAGGATCTCAAGCGGCAGCGTCTCACCCGGCCAGGCGGTCAGGTTCAGGGCCAGCAGCGGACGCCCGCCCATCGCGTAGACGTCGGAGAGGGCGTTCGCGGCGGCGATACGCCCCCAGTCCCGCGCGTCGTCCACGATAGGCGTGAAAAAATCGGTGGTGAGCACGAGCGCGCGCTGGTCGTCGAGCCGCAGGACGGCGGCGTCGTCGCCCTCGGCGGCGCCGACGAGCAGGTCGCCGCCCGCGGCGCCGAGCACATCGCCGGAACCGCCGAGGGAAACCATCAGCTTGTCCAGAGCCGACAGTGGTAGCTTGCACGCACAGCCGGCGCCGTGGGACAAGGACGTGAGGCGGACCGAGGCAGGCTGGACAGTCACGAGTCAACGATATGCCTAGCCGGCCGGGTGCCTGCCCACTGGCAGGATGAAGGACGATGAGAAGACCGTCCGTAAGGTTCGCGCACCTCAGGCGGGGAAGGGCCGATGAGCCGCCCGGCATCGTCGGCGTCGCCCGGGTGGACCTGCGGACGAAGGTGCTGGTAAGGCGGCTGAACCCCGGTGACATCGCGATCATCGACCACGCTGACCTGGACCGGGTGAGCGCCGATGAGCTGATCGCCTGCAAGGTGGCCGCCGTCGTGAACGCCGCGAAGTCGATCACCGGCAGGTACCCGAACCTTGGCCCGCAGCTGCTCATCGACGCCGGGATCCCGCTGGTGGACGACGCCGGCTCCGACGTGCTCGCCCGGGTCGCCGACGGCGCAGAAGTCCGTCTCGACGGCGAGGTTCTCTACGCGGGGGACCAGGTGGTCGCCAAGGGCGTGCTGCAGAGCCGGGGCACGCTGGACGCGGCGATGGCGGAGGCCACCGCGGGCGTGACCGGCCAGATCGACTCGTTCGCGGAGAACACGCTGGAGTTCCTGCGCGGTGAGCACGACCTGCTCACCAACGGCGTGCCCGTGCCGCAACTCGCCACCGCGATGAAGGGCAAGCACGTGCTCGTCGTGGTGCGCGGCTACCGGTACCGGGAGGACCTGCGGACGCTGCGGCCGTACATCCGCGAGTACCGGCCGGTGATGATGGCGGTCGACGGGGGCGCGGACGCGCTGCTCGACGCGGGCTACCGGCCGCAGGTGATCATCGGGGACATGGACTCGATCTCCGACGAGGCGCTCTGCTCGGGCGCCGAGCTGGTCGTGCACGCCTACCCCGACGGCCGCGCGCCCGGGCTGGCGCGGGTCACCTCGCTCGGCCTCCAGGCCGTGCCGCTTCCCGCGCCGGGCACGAGCGAGGACGTGGCACTGCTGCTTGCCGACGCCTGCGGCGCCAGCCTGATCGCGGTGGTCGGCACGCACTGGACCCTGGAGGAGTTCCTCGACAAGGGCCGCCCGGGCATGGCCAGCACGTTCCTGACCCATCTGCGGGTCGGCGGCAAGCTCGTCAACGCGAAGGGCGTGCACCAGCTCTACCAGAGCCGGATCTCCGGCTGGGCGCTGATCGTGCTCGTGCTCGCCGCCGCGTTCACGATCGCGATCGCGGTCGCGTTCTCGCCCGCGGGCCCGATTCTCGGGGACTACTTCGGCGCCACCTGGCACAACTTCCTCTACTGGTTCACTGGACTGTTCAAGTGATCGACTTCCGATACCACCTGGTCTCGATCGTCGCCGTGTTCCTGGCGCTGGCGATCGGCATCGTGCTCGGCTCGACCGAGCTGCAGGGCCACACCATCGACGCGCTCCAGGCGACAGCGAACTATCTGAGAAACGAACTCGACGCCGCCGACGCGCAACGCGCCGACTACCAGACGCAGGCCAGCGCGGAGGAGCAGTACCTGCAGACGGCCGAGCCGCGGCTGCTCGGCGGCCTGCTCACCGGCGATGGCGTCGTGATCATCACCGAGCCAGGCGCGCAGGGCTCGGTCGTGGACGGGATCAGGCAGGCCGCGGTGACCGCCGGCGCCACCGTCACCGGCCTGGTCGCCCTGCAGCCGGCGTTCAACGACCTCAGCGGGGCCACGCAGTCTAGCCTCGACAGCATCGACAGCCAGATCGCGAGCACCGACGACGTGGCGCTCGACGCGCCGGCCGATCCGCAGACCGCCCCCCAGCAGCAGGCGGCGCAGCTGATCGCGGCCGCGCTCCTGACCAAGGCGGGGAGCCTGCCGCTGCTGTCGGCCTCGGGCGCGCAGACCCTGCTCAGCGCCTACGCGCAGGCCGGCTACCTGACGGTCAGCGGCACGCCGACGGGCGGGGCCACGCTCGCCGTGCTCGTCACCCCGCAGACCGCGCCGGCGGACGGCGCGAACGACCCGGCCAACCAGGTGCTGCTCGCGATCACGCCCGAGTTCGCGAGCGCGAGCGCCGCCACCGTGGTCGTCGGCGGGACGGCCGGCTCGGCACAGTCGGGCAGCGCGATTTCCGTGCTGCGGTCGAGCAGCGCCTCGAGCATGGCGTCCACCATCGACGACGCGGACACCACACTCGGCCAGATCACCGTGGTGGAGGCGCTGGCGGCGCAGCTGGCGGGCAAGAAGCCGAACAGCTACGGTGTCTCGGGTGCCTCCGCGCTCAGCCCCGTTCCCGTGCCGTCCCCATCCTCGTCACCGAGCGCGAGCGTGAGCGTGACGCCGACACCGCACCCGACGGCGACGGGAAAGGGCAAGAAGCCCGTGAAGAAGAAGTGACGCGACGCGGCGCCGCCGCCGACGGGTCCGGCGCCCCGCCTGGCGTCCCGTCTGGCGCTCTGTCTGGCGCCCTGTCCGCGGCCGTCGCCTGCTTCGCCGCGGGCGGCGCGGCGCGTGCCGCGTACGCGGCGCTGCGCAGGCACCCGCCGGGCGGGGAGAAGGCCTGGACCCGCACCAACCACCGCGGCGAGGCGGTCACCCTGCTCGAAGGCCCTGCCGCGGCTCTGGGTGCGGTGGTCATTCAAGCCATTTATCCCGAACGGACCGTGGCGCCTCGCACCGCCCGGGCCCTCGCCCTCGCGGGGGTCGGCGCCGCCGGGTTCGGGATCTACGACGACCTCGCCGGCTCGGGCAAGCGGCGCGGGCTGCGCGGGCACCTCGGCGCGCTGGCGCGCGGCGAGGTGACGACCGGCGCGGTCAAGCTCGGCGGCCTCGCCGCGACCGCGCTTGCCAGCGCGGTGCTGCTTGCCCCCGGGGGGACGACCCCCCCGGTGACCCCCCCGTATGGGGGGGCTGCCCGCCCCCCCATGCCCCCCTGGGACGTCGCGATCAACGCCGGCCTGATCGCGGGCGGGGCGAACCTGCTCAACCTCTTCGACCTCCGCCCGGGCCGCGCCATCAAGGTGGCGGCCGCGTCGGCGGCGCTCATCGCCGCCGGTGGCGGCGCCGAACCCGTCGCCGCCCCGCTCGGCGCGGCGCTCGCGATGGCGCCCGAGGACCTCGGCGAGCGCGCCATGCTCGGCGACGCGGG
>JASHPP010000224.1 GCA_030038035.1 Trebonia sp. | reverse complement strand
GGAAGCCGGCCGACTACCGGGCTCAGCAGCGAAATGAACCGGCGGGGTGAGATGCCGACCAGCGACTCAAGCGCCATCGACACGCTCACGTTCACGTAGAAACGGCCGCCGATCCGCCCGTAGCCGTTGTAGCCGGGCAGGCTCGGCGGGAACACCATGCGCGACATGAGCAGTTCGACGAACGACCACGTGGCGGGTGTCATCACGTCCGGGAACGCCTCGCCGAGGTTGCTGTTGCTCCACAGGTAGTCGCCGGTGAGACTGTCGTTCCACTGCTCTTGGTCGTCGGGGACGCGAGCGCGGGCGGGCGTGCTGCCACTGGGCGCGGGCGGGGTCGTGATCGGGCGGGCCTGGAGGATGTCGAACTGTCCCGCGACCAGCGCCCACTCGACGTCCACCGGTTCGCCGTACAGCTTCTCGATCTGCAGGCCGACCTGGGCGAGCTCCACCGCCTGGTCCGGCGTCAGTACGTTCTTGGCGCGCAATCCGGGCGGGGTGTCTTCGGCTCGCGTCGCTAGACCGTCGGCCACGGTCATCGTTTCCTTGCGGCCCGTCTGGTAGCTGACGAGAGTTTTGGAGGCCCGGTCCACGACCGCGACATCGGGGGTGACATCACCAGCAACGACGGACTCACCCAGACCCCAGTTCGCGCTGATGAACACCGCGTCGCTGAGGCCGGCGTCACTCGGGCCTGCGCTGCCGGCGACCGCGTTCCTGGTGCCAGGGCCGCCGAGCGGATCGGCCGTGAACAGGACACCGGCCGCCTCGGCGGGGACGAGACGCTGTACGACAACGGCGATACCTACCTGACCCGGGTCGATGCCATGGCTGGCCCGGTAGGCGATGGCCCGCTCCGACCACAGCGACGCCCAGCACCGCTTGACCGCGTCGAGTACGGCCGCCTCACCGCGCACGTTCAGGTACGTGTCGTGCTGCCCGGCGGCAGACATGCCCGGCTGGTCCTCGACGGTCGCGGAGGAACGGACCGCGACGGGGACTTCGGCACCGAGAGCGGCGTAAGCCCTCGTAATCGCGTCGGCCGTCTCGGCCGGGAGGGAACGGTCGGCGAACAGATCCCCGATCCGTGCGGCCGGGCTCCCCTCCGAGACAGCGGATAGCAGCTGCTCGCGCAGGCCGTCTCGGCCGATGAAGTCTAGGTACGCACTGGTCGTCACGTAGAAGCCAGGCGGGACACGGAACCCGGCGCGGGTAAGGCGGGCCAGTGATGATCCCTTGCCTCCGGCGGTCCCGGGACCGGCACCCGGATCACCAAGGTCCATCACCAGAGGTTCCTGCGCGCCCATGAGCTGCCTCCTGCTGTTACGGCTGGCTGTTTTCCTTACTGGTCTTCAGGATTGACTACCGGCGGATTCCGAGGTCGAAGAGATTCACCAGTTCTTCGCCCCGGCGGCGGTTAGCGGGCTGGCCGGTAGCGTGCGCGTATCACTCCTGACCGGTAGGTCTTGGCGTCGATTAGCTCCACGCCGGTCTTGCCAGTGAATACGCGCTTGCCGCTGCCGAGCGCGACGGGGTGCACGGTGAGGACGTATTCGTCGACGAGCCCGAGGCGGACGAAGGTCTGGGCGGTGCGGATGCCGCCGGGGACACCGAGGTCCTTTCCCGGCTTTGCCTTCTCCTTGCGCACCGCGTCGGACAGCTGCTCGTCGTCGTGGGAAACGAGCAGTTCCGCGTTCGGCCACGGGACGGGTTTCTTCCGGCGGGAGATGAGGAAGGGGCGCAGGTTGTTGAGTGCTCCGGCGAGGGCGCGCTGGTCGGCCGGGGCTTGCGGGGAACTCGGGATCTGGCGCCTGGGTCACAGCGTCTTGCCGCTTCGCTCGGCGAAGGTGGCGCTCTGCAGGCAGACGTGACCGGGCGCGCCCTCGAACTCGAAGGTCTGCACGATCGCGTCCGGCGAAGGGTCGCCGTGGAAGACGCCGTGGAAGCCGTAGGCGTTGCCCTCGGCATCGGTTTGCACGTAGCGCCAGGCGCCGCCGTTGCGGACCTCGTACCGGTCGACGGCCGTGGAAAGGTCGCGCGGGCCGAGCCACTGCACGAGCAGGTCCGGGTCGGTGTGAGCGCGGAACACCAGGTCGCGCGGCGCGTCGAACTCGCGGCTGATGACGATCACCGGGATGCCGGGTTCGGCGGTGATCTCAGTCTTGCTCATCGTCGCTTCCATTCTGTGTCGCTGCCGGGTCAGGGCAGGGATCTTGTTCCCCGCCGGCCTGCAGTGCCGCCAGCAGGTCATCGAGCCGCTCGTGGCTCTCGTCCCAGAACCGCTGGTAGCGGGCCAGCCAGGTGGCCACCTCGCGGAGCGGCTCGGCCTCCAGGCGGCTGAGCCGTGCGGTGGCCCGCCGGTTCCGCGAGATCAGGCCCGCCTGCTCGAGCACCTTCAGGTGCTTAGAGACCGCGGGCTGGGACATGCTGAACGGCGCGGCGAGCTCGGCGACAGTCGCCTCGCCGTCGGCGAGCCGGGCCAGGATCGCCCGCCGGGTCGGGTCGGCGAGCGCCCCGAACACGAGGCTGAGCTGGTCCGCAGCCATTCATAACCATCCTGTTTAATAGCTAGATGGTTATATCGTGTCCCCGGCCCTGCTTCGTTGTCAACCTGGCACCGCCAGCACTTGCGGGCAGCCGGCAAGGACGGACGAAGGATGTGGGAACACGCCGCCGGAATGCTGGTGCCGCCGCCCGGCGTCTTCGCGGCCCTGGCCACGGTCAGGCTCCACCGTCGAGTTCAGGACGGCGCCATGTCCACGAAGCGGCTGTAGTGGCCTTGGAAGGCCACCGTCACGGTCGCGGTCGGCCCGTTCCTGTGCTTGGCGATGATCAGGTCCGCCTCGCCCGCCCGCGCTGACTCAGGCTCGTAGTGGTCCTCGCGGTGCAACAGGATCACCACGTCGCTATCCTGTTCGATAGAACCGCTTTCACGCAGGTCAGAAAGCATGGGCTTCTTGTCCTGCCGCTGCTCAGGACCGCGGTTGAGCTGGGAAAGCGCTACCACGGGGACGTCGAGTTCCTTGGCGAGCAGCTTCAGCGACCGGGAGAACTCCGACACCTCCTGCTGCCGGTTCTCCACCCGCCGGGCCGAAGACATCAGCTGCAGGTAGTCGATGATGACCAGCTTCAGGTCGTATCGCTGCTTGAGCCGACGGCATTTGGCCCTGATCTCCATCAGCGACATGTTCGGCGAGTCGTCGATGAACAGCGGCGCGTCCGCGACCTCGCTCATCCGCCTGGCCAGCCTGGCCCAGTCGTCGTCGCTCATCTGGCCGGTGCGCATGACGTGCATCGGCACCCGCGCCTCCGCGGACAGCAGCCGCATCGTGATCTCGTTGCGCCCCATCTCCAGGCTGAACAGCACCGTCGGCAGCTGGTGCCTGATGCTCGCCGAGCGCGCGAAGTCGAGGGCCAGCGCGGAGTTGTGCGTCGGGATCATGGCGCGGCCGGCCAGGTACAGGTGGTCGGCGCTGTCCACCTGCACGCAGCGCACGGGGACGGACGCCACCGGCCTGACCGCGACGACGTACCGCCAGGGCAGCGCGTCGGTGAAGCGGACCACGTGGCGTCCCGGCGATCCGGTGGCCGTGGTGGACTGGAAGCCGAGGCTGTGGATCAGCTCGCGCACGTCGGCCGCGAGCGCCTCGCTCGGCAGCGTCAGTCGCGCCGGTCCGGTCACCCGGTCCACGCCAAGCAGGCCGGCGAGGAGCTCCCGGCGCTGGGCGGCGCTCGCCCGCAGGTACCTGGGCGGGATGCGCCCGGGCCCCCCGCCCGCCGCGACGCCGCCCGCCGCGACGCCGCCCGCAAGCACCCGGCCGGCCATGACCCGGCCGGCGAGCGCGGCGCCAAGCGCGTACGGGGGCACGGGCAGGTCGGCCGCGGGCAGGTCAAGGGGTCGCGGCATGGCTATCGCGTACCGGGATCGCCCGCCGGGAGCCGGGCAGCTCAGCGCCGCGGCCAGCTGTCCCGTCGTCACGACCTGGGGCGGCACGAAGCCCGCGGCGTGCGACGTCCAGGTGAGCCACTGGTGGCCTTCGTCGGCGACGATCACCTCCCCGTCGGAGAACTCCACCTGAAAGCACGGCCGCCCGCGCATGACCTCGGTCACGGCGATCACCCGGGTCGGCCTGCCGTCCGCGCCCACCAGCGCGTCGCCGGTCCGCACCTGTCCCATCGTCGTCCACCCGCCCGGAGTGGCCAGCGGGGTGTCGAGCGCGAGCGCCTTGCCGACCGCGGGGCGGGCCGCGATCACGACCATCTGGCCCGGGTGCAGGCCGTTGGTCAGCGTGTCCAGGTCGGTGAACCCGGTCGGCACGCCCGTGATCCCCCCGCCGTGCGCGCTGATCGCCTCGATCTCCTCCAGCGCGCCCGGCATGATCTCAGACAGCGAGTGGTAGTCCTCGGCGATCCGCCGGTCGGTGACAGAAAACACCTCCGCCTGCGCCCTGTCCACAAGCTCGTCGGCGTCCCCGTCGCCCGCGTAGCCGAGTTGCACGATCCGCGTCCCGGCCTCCACCAGCCGCCGCAGGATCGCCCGCTCCCTGACGATCCGCGCGTAGTAGCCGGCGTTGGCGGCCGTCGGCACGGACGCGATCAGCGTGTGCAGGTACGGGGCGCCGCCGATCCGGGCCAGCTCGCCCCGCCTGGTGAGCTCGTTGGCCACCGTGATCGGGTCCGCGGGCTCGCCGCGCGCGTACAGGTCGAGGATCGCCTCGTGCACGATCTGGTGCGCGGGCCTGTAGTGGTCGACGGGCCTGATGACCTCGAGCACGTCCGAGATCGCGTCCTTAGACAGCAGCATTCCCCCGAGAACGCATTGCTCGGCGGCGACGTCGTGCGGCGGCATCCGCTCGAATTCCTCGCCCCGCTGCGCCAGTTCGGCCACGCTCACCCGACGCCACCTCCCCCAGCAGTAATGGGCTCACCCCCGCACAGACACCGTCTTATCGAAGGGCTCTGACATTCTGGCGGACACGGCGGCACCCGCCAACACCACCCTGTGGATAACCTGTAGAGAACAGGTCGGTTAACCCCGGCCAACCTGTGCGCAGCCAGTGGAGTTTCCTGTGGACCAGCCCAGGCCGCGGCCCCCCGAAAGGCACCAGTTACCTGCGAGGACGGATTCCACAAGGTGTGCAGGAGAAAAACCTGGCGGATTTTCTCTGGCCCGATATCCACAGTCACATTCCACAACGCGCATCCGCTTGCCTGTGGAAAAAGGGTGCGGCACGGTGGGCGGCTAGGGTCTTTCCCCTATTCCGAACGAGCAGTGCCGGCTGTGGCAGCGTCCGGTCAGGCGCCAGGCGGGCAGCACGGCCGAGCGGCTGCGCCAGCCCGGCCTGCTCCGCTATGCTTCGCGCGTGTGTTCGATCACGGGGGACGCGATCGACCGGATCGCGGAAGCGATTGACCAGCTAGCCAGCGACGCGCAGGGGGATGCGAGCAGCCAGGAACTGGCCGCGCGGATAGCGGATCTCTGGCTGATGGTCAGCGCTCTCGACCCCGAGCTGGCCAGGCGCACGGAGCACTACACGGCACCAGCCGACAGCACGCCACCGGGATGAGGCGCACCGCCGGCCAGGCGGGTGTGGACACAGCCGACCCTGTGGAGCGGGCTGTGGGAAACCAGCGCACGGCTGTGGATCAGCCTGCCGTGATCTCGACGGTGACGTTGGCGCTCACATCGGGGTGCAGCCGGACCTGCACGCGGTGCGACCCGGCCGACTTGATCGGGTCGGGAACCACGATCTTGCGCCTGTCGACCTCAGGACCCCCGGCCTCGCGGACCGCCGCCGCGATGTCGGACGCCCCCACCGACCCGAACAGCCGCCCGTTCGACCCGGCGCGCCGCGTCAGCCGAACGGTCAGCTTCTCCAGCCGCCCGGCCGCCGCCTGGGCGTCCTCGAGGGTGCGGATCTCGCGGGCCGCGCGGGCCCGCTTGATCAGTTCGACCTGCTTTTCCGCACCGCGCGTCCACTGCATCGCGAACCCGCGGGGAAGCAGGTAGTTCCGCCCGTAGCCGGGGGCCACGTCCACCACGTCACCGGGCGCTCCGAGGCCGCCGACCTCCTGGGTGAGGATCAGCTTCATCTGCTTGCGAGACATCGGTCGTCCTCCCCTGCTCAGCGAGCCGTGCTCGTGTACGGGAGCAGCGCCATCTCGCGGGCGTTCTTGATCGCGGTCGCGACGTCGCGCTGGTGCCTGGTGCAATTCCCGGTCACCCGGCGGGCGCGGATCTTGCCGCGGTCGGAGATGTACTTGCGGAGCAGGCCCGTGTCCTTGTAGTCGACATAGGTGATCCGCTCCTGGCAGAACACGCAGACCTTCTTCTTCGGCTTGCGCAGTGCTGGCTTGGCCATCATGGTGCTCCTTAGCAGAGCCCCGCATCGCGGGGATGGTAGTTTGCTAGCCCGGGGGGACGACCCCCCGAACCCCCCGGCTGCGCCTAACGGCGCACGTGCTCCGGGGATCTTGCTCTGGGTTAATCCACCTAGCCCGGGGGGACGACCCCCCGAACCCCCCGGCTGCGCCTAACGGCGCACGTGCTCCGGGGATCTTGCTCTGGGTTAATCCTCTTAGAACGGTGGTTCGTCGGAGTAGCCGCCCGAGTCGGAGGCCCACGGGTCGGCCTCGGCCCGGCTGCCGCCTGACGAGCCCTGCCCGCCGTACCCAGAGCCGCCGCCCTGCCCGCCGCTCCGGTTGGCCCGCTTGACCTCGGCGGAGGCGTTCCGCAGCGACGGGCCGACGTCGTCGACCTCGACCTCGTACACGGTCCGCTTCTCGCCTTCCTTGGTCTCGTACGTCCGCTGCCGCAGCCGCCCGGACACGATCACTCGCATCCCGCGCTGCAGGCTCTCGGCCACGTGCTCCGCAGCCTGCCGCCACACGTTGCAGGTGAGGAAGAGGCTGTCGCCGTCCTTCCACTCACCGCTCGCGTTGTCGCGGAACCGCGGTGTCGAGGCGACCCGGAACCGCGCCACCGGCTGCCCGGCCGGGGTGAACCGGAGTTCGGGGTCGTCGACGAGGTTGCCGACGACCGTGATCTGGGTATCTCCTGCCGCCATCGGACTACTCCCGGTCGCTAACGAGGTTGGCTGAGTGGATCAGCGGTGCTCCGGCCGCAGGACCTTGGTGCGCAGCACTGCCTCGTTGAGGTTGAGCTGCCGGTCCAGTTCCTGGACGGTTGCCGGCTCCGCGGTCAGGTCGACGACCGCGTAGATGCCTTCCGGCTTCTTGTCGATCGGGTAGGAAAGCCGGCGCTTCCCCCAGATGTCAAGCTTGCCGACCTTGCCGCCGTTGCCGGTCACGACCTTGAGAAACCCCTCGAGCGACGGCTGGACCGTGCGCTCCTCAAGGTTCGGGTCGAGGATAATCATGATTTCGTAGTGGCGCATGCGCGTCCCGTGCCTCCTCTGGACTGACGCGGTCACGGTCTTTCCGTGACAGGAGGGTGCGGATCGCGGCGCGAGCATGGCGCCGATCCGCAGCCACTAACTGTACCAAGACTCGCGACCGCCCGGACCAAAGCGCATATGCCCCTTGGTTCCCGGCCGTTGCCAATGGGAAGATTGCCTGGGAACCCAGACGACGGAAGGAACCCCTGGGAGGGCCGCAATGGCAGGCGACATCCATACCGGCGGGAACAGAAACTTTCCGCTCGTTTCGCTT
>JASHPP010000022.1 GCA_030038035.1 Trebonia sp. | reverse complement strand
CGCGCGAGCGCCTCGCGGCGCTGCTGCGGGACGCGGTCGCCGCGCCACCGCGGCCCCGGATCGCGACGCGGCCGAGCCGCGCCGCCCGGCAGCGCCGCCTGGAAGACAAACGCCGCCGCGCGCAGACCAAGCGCAACCGCCGCTACGACCCCGGCGATCGATAGCCGCGGCGCGATCCCGCGGGCGCAAGCGCTACTGCGCCGGCTCGAGCGTCAGCGAAACCGAGTTGATGCACCACCGCTCGTCGGTCGGCGTGTCGTACCCCTCGCCGGTGAACACGTGCCCGAGGTGGGAGTCGCACCGCGCGCACCGGGCCTCCACGCGGACCATCCCGTGCGAGCGGTCCTCGAGCAGCGTCACCGCGTCACCATCGGAAGGCTCGTAGAACGACGGCCAGCCGCAGTGTGACTCGAACTTCGCATCAGAACGGAACAGCTCCGCCCCGCACGCCCGGCACCTGTAGACGCCCACCGTCTTGGTGTCGGTGTACTCGCCGGTGAACGGCGCCTCGGTCCCCGCCTGGCGCAGCACGCGGTACTCCTCCGGGCTGAGCAGCTCGCGCCACTGCGCATCGGTTCTGGTCACGTTCTCCATGCAACCGAGGTTAATTGATGCGAAGCTGCGCCCGTCCAGCAGGGATAATTAACACATGGCGACACTGGTGGGCCGCGACGGCGAACTCGCCCGGCTGCAGACCCTGCTCGACCAGGCCGCGGACGGCCACGCGGTCGCCGCCCTGGTCGGCGGCGACGCGGGCGTGGGCAAGTCCCGGCTGGTCGCCGAGGTGATGACGGTCGCCGCGCGGCAGCGCTTCACGGTGCTGTGCGGCCAGTGCGCGGAGATCGGCGACAGCGTGCCGTACCTGCCGTTCGCGGACGCGATCCGCAGCGCGAGCGCCGTGCCGGAGATCGAGGCCGCGGTGAAGGCGCGCCCGGTGCTGGCGCGGCTGCTGCCGGACGTCGGCGCGAGCACCCAGGCCGAGGCGGACTGGGCCGGGCTGACGCGCCAGCAGATGTTCGGCGCCGTGCTCGGGCTGCTCGCCGAGCTGTCCGCGCAGGCCCCGGTGCTCCTGGTCCTCGAGGACCTGCACTGGGCGGACGCGACCACCCGCGACCTGGTGACGTTCCTGCTGCGGATGCTGCACCGCGAGCGGGTCGCCACGGTCGGCACGTACCGCACCGACGACCTGCACCGCCGCCACCCGCTGCGGCCCGTGGTGGCTGACCTGCTCAGGCTCCACTCGGTGGTGCAGGTGGAGCTCGGGCCGCTCGCACCGGCCGCGCTGGCCGAGCACCTTTCCGCTATCCCGAACGGTCCAGGCCGGCTGTCCGCCGCCACCATCAACCGGATCGTCGCCAGGGCCGAAGGCAACGCTTACTACGCCGAAGAGCTGCTCACCTCGCTGTCGGGGACGGCGGCCCAGCCGGGTGCTCCCGGCGAGCCCGGGCTCCCGTCGGGTCTCGCCGCGCTGCTGCTGTCCCGGGTGGAGCGCGTGTCGGCCGCCGCCCAGCAGGTGCTGCGGGCGGCGGCGGCGGCCGGGCGGCGGGCCAGCGACGACCTGGTCCGCGCGGCCTCGCGGCTGCCCGACGCCGACTACGAGGAGGCGGTGCGCGAGGCGGTCGCGCACCAGCTGCTGCGGCCGGACGGGCCCGACGGGTACGCCTTCAGGCACGCGCTGCTGCGCGAGGCGGTCTACAACGACCTGCTGCCCGGGGAGCGGACCCGGCTGCACGCGCAGCTCGCCGTGCTGCTTTCCGGCGTGCCAGGCGCGGCGGCCGAGCTCGCGCACCACAGCCTGGCCAGCCACGACGTTCCCGGCGCGTTCGCCGCCTCGATCAGGGCCGGGCAGGAGGCCGAGCGGATCGGCGCGCCGACCGAGGCGCACCGGCACTACGACCAGGCGCTTGCGCTGTGGGACCGGGTGGACGAAGCGGCCAAGATCGCCGGGATGAGCCGCGGCAAGCTCGGCCACAAGTCCGCGACCGCCGCGGCGGCCGCCGGCGAGGTCCCCCGCGCGGTGCACCTGCTGCGGCGGATCCGCGCTGTCCTGGCCGACCGCCAGGACGCCGACCCCGACCCCGAGCTGGCAAGCCGGGTGGGGGAGCGGCTGGCGTACTTCCTCCTGCAGGGCGAAGACGACACCGGTGAGGCGTACGCGGAGGCGCTGCGCGTAGCCAGGGAGACTGTCGAGCAGACCCCGGCCGAGCCGCCCACCTGGTACCTGGCGCGGGCGATGGCGACCTACGCGATCGCGCTGATGGCGGCCGCGGACAACGCCGCGGCCCGCGAGTGGGCGCAGCGCGCCCGCGCCGTCGCCGGGCAGGCCGACGCGCCGTCCGTCGAGGCGGACGCCGTGGTCACCCTCGGCCAGCTGAGCAGCCGCGAGGGCAACGCCGACGAGGCCATCGGCCTGTTCTCCGCCGCCTTCGCGCACGCGGCCGCGACCCGGGTGCTCGGCGTGGAGCTGCGCGCCGCCTACCAGCTGGCCGTGGAGCATCTCATCCGCGGCGAGCTCGCCGAGGCGGCGCGCGTCGCCCACCTGGGGGTGCGCCGCGCGGACGCCGAGGGGCTTGGCCTCGCGCCGTTCGGCATGGACCTGCAGCACCTGCACTTCCAGGCGCACTTCGCCGACGGCGAGTGGGACCACGCGCAGGAGATCGCCGACGGCTTCCCGGTCCGCGGCACCTGCCAGCCCGAGGCGGTGCTGTCCGCGATGGCCCTGTTCGTCGACGTGGCCAGGGGCAACGCCGCCGCCGACGAGCGGCGGACCTGGCTGGAACCGTTCTGGGACGACGTCTTCGTCGCCTACGTCGGCAGGGGGCTGCTGGCCGAGCAGGCGCTCTGGCGCGGCGACACCGACCTCGCGCTGTCCCACGCGCAGGCCGCGATCAGCGCCGACGCGTGGCCGTCGCACAGCCCCTCGGTCATCCGGGTGGCCGCGGTGGCGCTGGCCGCGCGCGCCGACCGCGCGGTCGCCG
>JASHPP010000223.1 GCA_030038035.1 Trebonia sp. | reverse complement strand
CTCGGACAGGGCCTCGCGGCCGAGCGCCAGCCGCTCGGTGAGGCCGGCCTCTTCCTCGCGCAGCTCGGCCGCCTGCCGCTCGAGCTCCTCGGGGTCACGGCCCGGCGCGCTGCGGTCCGGCTCGGCCTCGGCGGACAGCAGCCTGGCCCGCTCGTCGGCCAGCCTGCGCTCGGTGGCGGCGAGGGCCGCCTCGGCGGCGGACCGTTCGGCGACGGCGGCCGAGAGCACGTCGCGGGCGAGCGCCAGCCGGTCGGTGAGGCTGGCTTCTTCCGCGCGCAGTCCGGCGGCCTGCCCCTCGAGCTCGTCGGGGTCGCGGCCGGGGGGCGTGCCGCTCCGGTCGTGCTCTGGATCGGCGGAGAGCAGCCGGGCCCGCTCGGCGGCCAGCCCGGCGAGGCCGCGCATCCGTTCGGTCAGCGAGGACAGCGCGAACCAGGTCTGCTGCGCCTGGCTGAGCTCCGCGCCGCGTTCCTGTGCCAGGCGGTCGAGTTCTTCCTCGTCCCCGCGGGCGGCGGCGAGGCCGCCCTCGAGGGCCTCGCGGCGGGCGCGGATCGCGGCCTCATCGGCCGCCTGCTGCACTTCCGCGTCACGCAGGGTCACGTAGTCGTCGGCGAGCAGCCGCAGCCGCGCGTCGCGCAGTTCGGCCTGGATGGTCGCGGCCTTGCGGGCGACCTCGGCCTGCCTGCCGAGCGGCTTCAGGCGCCGGTTGAGTTCGGCGGTGAGGTCGACGAGCCTGGTCAGGTTGGCCTGCATCGCGTCGAGCTTGCGCAGCGCCTTATCCTTGCGCTTGCGGTGCTTGAGTACGCCGGCCGCCTCCTCGATCAGCGCCCGCCTGGCCTCAGGGCCGGCGTGCAGGATCTCGTCGAGCTGGCTTTGCCCCACGATCACGTGCATCTCGCGGCCGAGGCCGCTGTCGGACAACAGGTCCTGCACGTCCAGCAGGCGGCAGGTGTCTCCGTTGATGGCGTACTCGCTTTGCCCGGAACGGAACATCAGCCTGCTGATCGTCACTTCGGCGTAGTCGATCGGCAGCGAGCCGTCGCTGTTGTCGATCGTGAGCATGACCTCGGCGCGGCCGAGCGGTGCGCGGGAGGTGGTGCCCGCGAAGACGACATCCTCCATCTTGCCGCCGCGCAGGGTCTTGGCCCCCTGCTCGCCCATCACCCAGGAGAGGGCGTCGACGATGTTGGACTTCCCTGAGCCGTTCGGGCCGACGACACAGGTGATGCCCGGCTCGAAGCGCAGCGTGGTGGCGGAGGCGAACGACTTGAACCCGCGCAGGGTGAGGGACTTCAGGTACACGCGCCGCCTCCTCCCCCTGGGCCGCGTCCGTGGCGAACGGCCGCCTCCCGCACACTACCGCCAGTTGGGGCCAACCGCCGGAAACGGCGCGGAACCGGAAATCCCCCTGAACATCAGGCGTCTTATCGAAGAACATCAGGGTAAAGGGACCACGCCAGGCTACAACTGCCTAATGACGCCAGTGTGTTGTACGCCACAGCCGCTTTGCCGTGGCGGAAATCGGGACCTGGAACGGGCGAATCCGGTACGCGTCAGCCACGTCAGCCGCGTCAGCCGCGTCAGCCGCGGAACAACGAAGAGGGACGCCGGGAGGGCGTCCCTGGTTCGTTCTGCGGTTGTGCCGTGTCGCGCCTCTGTGGCGCGCCAGCGCTCCTGAGATCGTCAGGTAAGCGCCGGCTCACGGTCCAGTACGAGCACGTCCTCGTGACTGACGCCCGCGGCAAGCGCGTCGTTCACTTCCTGGAGCCGGACAAGCTCGGCTTCCAGGTCGCGAACACGCTGCTGGAGACGTCGCATCTCGGAGACGATGCGCGGATCGGGACCGCCGACGTGGCCGAATAGAGCCTTCGCCATGGTGAAAGGTCCTCCACACTGAGTGACCAGAGTGGGCACGGATTATCCGCACGCACAGGCGTGCAATCAACAGGTACAGGGTCTCACCATGGCCTTTTACGGTCAAGTTGAGAGCCCCGCGCTACCCGTTATGTGACTTATCGTACCAAAGATCCAATGGCTTAACAAACTCCAATGGCCGTGAACCCCTACATCTAGGGCATCGAAGACACCGGGCTCCTTTCTGGTGAGTCTGGTGTGGTTCAGCGGCCTTCGAACGCGTCCGCCGCGTCCCGGCGCGTCCGCCGCGTCCCGGCGCGCCCCGCCGCGTCCGGCGCTCGGCTAATCCGATGTCCCCCGGCCGACGGCGGATGAATGTGGCATCGAGCCGGTTAGAGGCGGCTGACTGTCACATTCATCCGGCTGCGTGCAGCCAGGGCGGCCCCGGCTATCGGCAGATCGGCGCGTTACCAGGACGCGACCTTCACGAGAGATGTGAGACAGAGCCCATTTTCCGGTCAAGTGCGCGGGATGGCGGGGTGCCGTGGCCGCCGGGTCACCAGTGGGCGCGGCGGGGGCGGGGCTGGCAGCGCGGGCAGCTGTACGCCGAGCGGTTCATGAACGAATCGCGGCGGATGGGGGTGCCGCACCGGCTGCACGGCTCGCCCTCGCGTCCGTACGCCTGCAACGACCGGTCGAAATAGCCGCTCTGCCCGTTCACGTTCACGTACAGCGCGTCGAACGAGGTGCCCCCGGCCGTGAGCGCCTCGGACAGCACTTCCGTAACGGCTGCGAGCAGCCTCGACACCTCGCCGCGGCTGAGCGTCTCGGTCGCCCTGGCCCAGTGCAGCCGGGCGCGCCAGAGGGCCTCGTCGGCGTAAATGTTGCCGATGCCGCTGACCAGCGACTGGTCGAGCAGCGCGCGCTTGACCCCGGTGCGGCGCCGGCCCAACCTGGCCGCGAAGGCCGCCGGGTCGAACGCCGGCTCCAGCGGGTCCGGCGCGATATGCGCGATCGGTGCCGGAACCGCCACGCGGTGCGGCGCGGAGCCCCCCCGTACGGGGGGTGCAGGGGGGTCGTCCCCCCCGCCGGGGGAACGGGGGGGCGCGGAGCCCCCCCGTACGGGGGGTGCAGGGGGGTCGTCCCCCCGCAGCGAGCACAGCATCAGGTGGCCGAACGTGCGCTGGTCTGTGAAGCGCAGGTCCGGTCCCCCGTCGGTGAAGGTGAACCGGGCACGCACATGCGGGGTCAGCGGGCGATCCGGGTCTCCGACCAGCAGCTGGCCGCTCATTCCCAGGTGGCCGAGCAGCGCCTCATCGTCGTCAAGGATCAGCCAGAGGTACTTGCCGCGGCGTTCGGCGCGCTTGACCGTTCGTCCGGCCAGGGCCGCGGCGAAACCCGCCGGGCCCGCGAGGTCGCGCCGCACCGCGCGCGGATTAAACACCTGCACGTCCGCGATCGTGCGGCCCACTACGTGCAGCTCCAGGCCCTGGCGGACGGTCTCGACCTCGGGCAGTTCGGGCATTGCCTCACCCGGCCGACGCGCTAGCCGTCCGCCACGGGCGGAGCGCCCGCCGCTGACTCACCCGTTGCGGGCGCGGCCGGTCCGGGCCCGTCGGCCTCGGCGGCCTCGGCGGCCTCGGCGGCCTCGGCCGTGATGGCCTCATACGCTGCCTCGGCGGCCAGCTGCTCGGCGGCCTTCTTCGACCGGCCCTCGCCCGAGCCGAGCTCCCTGTTGCCCACCTTCACCACCGCGCGGAACAGCTTCTGATGATCCGGGCCGGTGTCCTTCACCGCGTACTCGGGCACGCCAAGCCCGCGCACGGCGGTGAGCTCCTGCAGCGAGGTCTTCCAGTCCAGCCCCGCGCCAAGCAGGGCCGAACGCTCTATTACCGGGTCGAAGAGCCGGTGCACGAGCGCGCTCGCGGCGTCGAGCCCACAATCGATGTACGTCGCGCCAATGACCGCCTCGAGCGTGTCGGCGAGGATCGACGGCTTGTCCCTGCCGCCAGTCCCCTCCTCCCCCCGGCCAAGCCGCACGTACGCGCCCAGCTGAAGCTCGCGCGCGACCTCGGCGAGCGCGCTCATCTGGACGACCGCGGCGCGCAGCTTCGCGAGGTGGCCCTCGGGCAAGTTCGGGTGACCGTTGAACAGCGTGTCCGTCACCACGAGGCCGAGCACCGAGTCGCCGAGGAACTCCAGCCGCTCGTTGGTCGGCAGGCCGCCGTTCTCGTAGGCGAATGAACGGTGGGTGAGCGCACGCTCCAGGGTGGCGGCGCTGATCGGCACCCCGAGAGTGTTCGACAGCTCAGCCGGGTCCCTGGCGTCCGTACCGTCCCCGTCGTTACGTCGACCGCTCACCGGCGCTCCCTACATAACGCTCAGGCCGGCGTGATGACCTGCCGCCCGCGGTAGGTCCCGCAAGTCGGGCAGGCAGCGTGCGGCAGCTTCGGACTGTGGCACTGCGGGCAGCTCACCAGCGTCGGCGCGGATGTCTTCCACTTGGCGCGCCGTGAGCGGGTGTTGCTGCGCGACATTCGCCGCTTGGGAACAGCCACTTCAGCTCTCCTGTCAGTCTTCTTCTCGGTCAGAAAAATCAAGCCGGCCAAGCGGACCCCAGCGGGGATCCGCGTCCGCACCGTGCCCGTGGAACGGACCCGCTTCGGCGAGCCGGACGCCGCATTCGGCGCACAGCCCAAGGCAGTCTTCCCGGCACAGCGGCGAAAGCGGCAACGCAAGCACCACCGCGTCGCGGAACGCCGGCTCCAGGTCAAGCAGGTCTCCGTCGAGGAAGCGTTCCTCGTCGTCGGCCTCGTCTTCACCTGGGTCCGGCAGGTAACGGTACAGCTCCTGGAAGCTGACCTCCGTCGTGGTGGCCAGCGGGTCCAGGCACCGCGCGCACTCGCCCGCCAGCGGGGCGACCGCCGAGCCGGTGACGAGCACCCCCTCGGAAACCGCCTCGAACCGCAGGTCAAGAGCCACGTCCGCACCGGCAGGCACCAAGACTAGCCCCGATCCGAGACCGTCCGGCGCACGCGCCGTACGCGTCTCCTCCCGGAAGAAGCCAGGCCGCCGACCGAGCGACCGCATGTCGAACACGAAGTCACCGCTGCCACGGCCATGGCCGCCAGGACCCTGGCCGTGCGCACCGGGCACTCCGCGCGCGACGGGTTTTCCGTTTACCTTAGACATCACAGTCTACCGTGTGGGCAGTTACCAAACCGACCGTTTAGCGTACCGGCGGCGCGCGCTATTCCCAACTCGACGGCATCCGGCCGCGGCTATTCCTCGGCGAGGCGAGAGCGCAGTCGCTCAAGGACGTATTCGGGGACCAGGCCGCTGACGTCGCCGCCGTACTTGGCGATCTCCTTGACAAGGCTGGAGCTCAGGAACGAGTACAGCGGGTTGGTCGTCATGAACAAGGTCTCGACCTTGGCCAGCCGGTAGTTCATCTGCGCCATCTGCATCTCGTATTCGAAGTCGCTGACCGCCCGCAGGCCCTTGACCACCGCGGTGATGCCGTTGGCCGCGCAGAAGTCGACCAGCAGCCCGTGGAAGCGCTCGCAGCGCACGTTGCCGTAGCCGCGCGTGACCTCGCCCAGCATCTCGAGCCGCTCGTCCACGGTGAACAGGCTCCGCTTGGTGAGGTTGACCAGCACCGCGACCACCACCTCGTCATACAGGCCGGCCGCCCGGCCGATGATGTCCAGGTGGCCGTTCGTGACGGGATCAAACGATCCAGGGCATACCACTCGCTGCACTCGGCATCACTCCTCATGCGCCGGCCGGGGCGCCGTTATGGGGGGTCTGTGCTGCGGCCATGCCGCTGCCATGCCGGCCGTACCAAAAGGTCGCCTCACCGTACCTGCGCGACTTTCCCGGCAGGTAGCCGGGGGGCCAGTCCAACGGGCCTGACCGGGTAGCGCGCTCGACCACGACCAGCGCGCCCGCGGTCAGCCAGCCGGTCGCGAGCAGCGTCAGCACCCGGGTGACGGCCGCGGCGGAGACGGCGTATGGCGGGTCGGCGAACGCCAGGTCGTAGCCGAAAGGCGCGCCCTGCCGATCCGCCTGCGGCCGCGACAGCAGCCGTTCCACGCGGTCGGTCACGACGGCCGCGCCGGCGATGCCCACAGCCGCGATGTTCGCCTTGATGACCGCGGCAGCCCGGGCATCGGACTCCACGAGCAGCACATGCCTGGCTCCCCTGGACAGCGCCTCAAGTCCCACGGCGCCCGAACCGGCGTACAGGTCGAGCACGCGCTTGCCGTCGAGCGAGCCGATCTCCGACAGCACCGAGGCGAACAGGCCCTCCCTGGCCCGGTCACTCGTCGGGCGGGTAACCGTGCCATGCAGGACGGCCAGGCGCCGCCCGCCAGCCGCACCTGCGATGACGCGTGTCATGCCTTCAGTCTGGCAGCCCGGCAGCCCGCCACGGCCGGCTGTCGGCACCGGCGCCGGACGCGCCGTCAGGCCTTGTCAAGGAACTCGGCGCGCTGGGGGCCGAGCATGTCGTCGATCGCCTGACTGAGCGCGGCGTGCCCGGTGAGCTGAGGATCCGCCGCGATGAGCGCCGACGCCTCCTCGCGGGCGAACGCGATCAGCTCCTCATCGGACAGCAGCCGCAGCATCTTGAGGCTGCTGTGCCTGCCCGCCTGCGCGGCCCCGAGCACGTCGCCTTCCCGCCGCTGCTGCAGGTCCAGCCTGGACAGCCGGAAGCCGTCCGACGTCGCGGCGATGCCATCCACCCGGTCCCGGGAAGGGCTGCCCTCCGGCGCTTCGGTCACGAGCAGGCAGAGCCCGGCAGCCTCTCCCCGGCCGATCCGGCCACGAAGCTGGTGCAGCTGAGACACGCCGAACCGCTCGGCGTCCATGATGACCATCGTCGTCGCGTTCGGCACGTCCACGCCGACCTCGATCACGGTGGTCGCGACGAGCACATCGATCCCGCCGTCGGCGAACTCTGTCATCACCTGGTCTTTCTCGTCCGGGCTCAGCCGTCCGTGCATAATGCCCACCCGCAGCCCGGACAGCGGCCCCCCGGCCAGCTCCGGCGCCACGTCGAGGACGGCAAGCGGCGGGCGGCGGGACGCGAAGTCGGCTCCCGCGGCGCCGTCGGCCGCCTCGCCGCCGAAGAGGTAGGCATCGCCGTCCAGGGCGGACTCGTCCGCGCCGGTCGAGTCCCTGGCCGACGCGTCCCCGATGTCCTCGGCTGCGACGCTCTCGCCTTCGGCGTCCGCGCCGGGCATCTCGCCACCGATGCGCGGGCACACCACGTACGCCTGGCGGCCCGCGGCGACCTCCTCGCGTATCCGCTCCCACGCCCGCTCCAGGTACCTGGGCCTTTCCGCCGCCGGCACCACGTGGGTGACGACGGGCAGGCGGCCGACGGGCAGCTCGGCCAGCGTCGAGACCTCCAGGTCGCCGAAGACGGTCATCGCCACCGTCCGCGGGATCGGGGTCGCGGTCATCACAAGCACGTGCGGCCTGGCCCCTGAGCCCTTTTCGCGCAGCGCATCGCGCTGCTCGACGCCGAACCTGTGCTGCTCGTCGATGACCACGAGCCCGAGATCGGCGAACTGGACGCTGTTCTCGAGCAAGGCGTGCGTCCCGATCAGGATCCCCGCGTCGCCGGTGAAGACGTCGGACAGCGCGCTGCGCCGCGCCGCCCTGCCCGTCGACCCGGTGAGCAGCGCCACCCGTGTCGCCTGCTCGGCGCCGCCGAGCTGACCGGCGGAGGCGAGCGGGCCGAGCAGCTGCGTGATCGACCGGTAGTGCTGCTGGGCAAGCACCTCCGTGGGCGCGAGCAGCGCTGCCTGGCCGCCTGCGTCCACCACCTGCAACATGGCCCGGACGGCGACCACGGTCTTGCCCGACCCGACCTCTCCCTGCAGCAGCCGGTGCATCGGGTAAGCGCACGACAAGTCGCGGGTGATCACCTCACCGACCAGCCGCTGCCCCTCGGTCAGCGTGAACGGCAGGCTGGCGTCGAACGCCGCCGCGATCCCGTCCGGCACCGGCGGCCGCGGCACCGCGGGCATGGCCGCAGCGGCCAGCCGCCGCTGGGCGAGCGCCGCCTGCATGACGAACGCCTCATCCCATTTCAGCCGCTTCCGCGCGTGATCCAGGTCCTGGCGATCGTGCGGCCGGTGGATCGCGCGGATGGCCGTCTCCCGCGGCCAGAGGCGGTATTTCTGCCTGATGTCTTCCGGGAGCGGGTCTTCGCCCGCGTCCAGCGTGTCCAAGATGACCTGGATCGACCT
>JASHPP010000222.1 GCA_030038035.1 Trebonia sp. | reverse complement strand
GACCCGGACAATCCCGACGGGTACCTGTACCCGTTCCACGCCGACACGACAAGCACGAGTGCCCAGGCGCTGCCCTCGACCAGCCACAGCTGGCTGCCGCAGCACGACTCGTGGAACAACGGGGCCATGAACGGCTTCGTGACCGCGCGAATGAACACGGCGATCGACGACTACGACGGGATCGACGCGCAGTACTCGATGGCGTACTTCACGCGCGACGACATCCCCTTCCAGTGGGCCCTTGCCGACGCGTTCACGATCTGCGATCGCTACCACTGCTCGGTGCTCGGTCCGACCTGGCCCAACAGGCTCTACCTCATGACCGGCCAGATCGACCCGGCGGGGACCAACGGCGGTCCGATCTACGGCAACGAGGTACCCACCGAGGGTTACTCGTGGACGACCTATCCGGAACTGCTCACGGCGGCCGGCGTGTCGTGGAAGGTATACCAGGAGATCGATAACTACGGGTTCAACGTGCTGGAGTATTTCGACCAGTACCAGAACGCGTCCACCTCGTCGCCCCTGTACCAGAACGCCATGCGGTTCTACCAGGCCGGCCAGTTCGAATACGACGCGATCCATGACCGGCTGCCGACGGTCTCCTATATCCTCCCGACCTCCTACCAGTCAGAACACCCCGACTTCATGCCCGCGGCCGGCGCCGACTTCGTCAAGAGCAAGCTCGACGCGATCGCGGCCAATCCCGATGTCTGGGCCAAGACAATCTTCGTCCTCGTCTACGACGAGAACGACGGGTACTTCGACCACGTTGTCCCGCCCACCGCGCCGGCCGGCACGGCGGGGGAGTACATCACCGCGTCGGCGTACACGGAAGAACACGCGCCAGGGCCCATCGGGCTGGGCTTCCGCGTTCCCTGCATGCTCATCTCGCCGTGGACGGTTGGCGGCTTCGTCTGCCACGACACGTTCGACCACACCTCGATCACCCGGCTGCTCGAGCTGGTGACCGGCGTGGTCAACCCCAGCATCACCGCCTGGCGGCGGCAGACCGTCGGCGATTTCACCTCGGCGCTCGGGCAGGTCCCGCTGGGGCGGTTCCCGCGGCTGCCGGACACCAAGCAGCAACTCGAGCTGGCCGAACAGGAAGTAGTCCAGTTCCAGCTCCCGCCCTTCCCCGGAACGAACCAGACCCCGCCGTTCCAGCCGCCCGGGTACAAGCCGGTGATCGGCGGGCAGCCCTCCGCCACCACGACCCGCGGGAGCGTGACGGCATGAACGCACGCATCACACCGGCCCGCGCGGCGATCGCCGGCGGCACCGCGGTGCTGGCCGCCGCCGCGGTCACGCTCTCGCTGACGCTCGCCCACGGCGGCGGCAGCCCCGCCACGGCCGCCAGGCCGGCGAACGCGAACGTGCTCAGCTCCTCCTGCACCGGACCGGCCGGGGCCGCCTACATCGCGCTGCCTGGCTACCAGGCCTTCGACGCCGTCGACACCGCCAACTGCAAGCTCATCCAGCAGTACAACGTGGGCGACAGGCAAGTGCCTGGCAATCCGGACGACTACAACTACGACTCCTCGGAAGAGGGCGTGGCGATTTCCAGCGACACGCTGTACTTCGCCGACACCGGCAACGACACCGTCGCGGTGATCGACGCCGCCGACCTCGTGGTCGACAACTACGAAAACCCCGCGGAGACCCTCATCCACGTCGGCTTCGACCCCGACTACCTGGCCGTCACCCCTGACGGCAGCCAGGTGTGGGTGGCCGACACGGGCCCGCAGACCGGCCAGCCGACGCTGGGCGCGATCAGCGTGATCTCGACCGCGACCGACACGGTGACGTCGACGCTGAACCTGCCGGCCGAGCCCGCGGAGATCGCGTTCTCGCCATCCGGGGCCACCGCCTACGTCACCACGCCGCAAGGCCTTTTGGTCATCGACACCGCCACCCAGCGGGTCGTCACCGTGATCGGCGGGCTCGGCGATCCCGAGGGCGTCGCGGTCTCCCCTGACGGCGGCACGGTCTACGTGACCAACACGATCGGCGGCCTGGTGGACGTCATCAGCGCCGCGACCAACAAGGTCACGGACACGATCGGTGTCGGCCAGCTGCCGTGGCAGCTGGTGCTCTCGTCCAGCGGCGGCACGCTGTACGTCGCCGACGGCGACTCCAACGAGGTCTCGGTCATCAGCACGGCGTCCGACACGGTGACCGGCACGATTTCCGACGCCGGCGACCCCGTCAGCGTGGCCCTGACCCCCGACGGCAGCCAGCTGTGGGTGGGCGGGCTCACCTCGGGCATCGTCACGGTGTTCGACACCGCCACTGACAGCCTCGTCGGCAGCTTCAACGTCGGCTACGGCGGCGAGGCCAACGCGGGCGACGGTGAGGAGCCGGCCGGCATCGTCCTCACCTCGATCCCGACCCCCGGCGGAAGCTGACCGGCACCGGCACAGCCAGGAGGTCACTCCCGGCGCGCGGGGTCCCGCCTTCTGGCGGGGCCCCGCCGCTCACTGCCCGCCTGCAAGCATCCGTTCGTAATCGGCTGACATGACCGCGGCCACCGATTCACCATTTTGAATCCGAACGGACAGGGCCTGCTCCCGTGCCGCCACCTCCTCCGCGGCGCCGATGATCCGCTCCGCGTGCTGCGCGGGCAGGAAGACGACTCCGCTGCCGTCGGCGATCACCAGGTCGCCAGGCTCCACCGGCACGCCGGCGACCCGGACCGGGACGTTCCACGCCACCTCGGTGTGCCGCCCCCGCGCGGTCAGCGGCGTCGCGCCGAGCGCGTAGACGGGCAGCCCGAGCGCGAGCGCCTCGTCGACGTCGCGGCACGCGCCGTCGACGACCACGCCGCTGACGCCGCGCACGGTGGCGGCGAGCGAGAGCAGCCCGCCCCACCCCGCGGCGTCAAGCCGGCTGTGCGCCGCGACGACGATGACGTCACCTGGCTGCGCGGCCTCGACCGCCGCCGTGCCCGAGTGCCTGGACGCGGGCGGGCCGGCCGGGACCGCGCCGAACTGGACGGTCTGCACCCGCCCCGCGATCCGGCGGGGCACCGTGAGCTGGCGCAGCCCCTGCGCCACCCCGCAGGAAAGGCCCAGCTTGTCCATGGCGTCGGAGCACGCGCAGGTGTCAAGCGCGGCCAGCCGAGTAATAAGCCCGGGGGAGTCGCCCGGGACCGTTCCGGATGTCATGTCTGCATTATCCCGGCCAGGTCCGGCGGGCCAGCCGCACCACCATCTCAAGCTTCGCCCGCTGCACGGCGGGGGTCACCGGGTTGGCGATCGGCACGGACGCGAACCCGCACTGGGTGCTCAGCGCGAGCTCGGACAGCGGCTTGTAGCGCGTCGCCTCGGCGATCCGCGCCGCCACGTCGCCCTCGTTCTCCACCGCGTCCGACTTCGTGGTCAGCAGGCCGAGCACCACGACGGTGCCGTCGCGCACGTCGGCGAGCGGCGCGAACGTGCCGGCCCGGTCCGAGTCGTACTCGAGCAGCAGCCGGCTGAACTCAAGCTTGCCGAACAGCGCGCCGGAGATCGCGCCGTAGCCTCCCGCCGAGTGCCAGGCGCCGCCCGGCCCGTTGCCGCGGCAGACGTGCAGCGCGCTGGTGACCCCGGACAGGCCGCGCAGCAGCGAGCTGTCGAGGTCGGCGTCGAACGCGAGCTCGGCGTCGGGGTCGCGGCCGTCGGCGGCCATCGCCTCCCGGGTGTCCGGGTCGCAGAGCGAGCCGTAGTTCGGCGCGTCGAGCTGGATGTAGTCGCAGCCGAGCGAGACAAGCTTGTCCGCGACCTCCCGGAGATAGTCCCTGATCTCCGTCAGGTACTCCTCGCACGAGTCGTAGACGGCGCGCGAGTGCTGCTCCGACCAGTACCTGCGGTGATAGCTCGGCGCGGGCATCGTGAACTTGGTCCTGGTCCGCGCGTAGCGGGCGAGGAAGGCGTAGTCGTCGGTCATGTCGCCGGTCCGGCGCGCGGTCTTGACCCGGCCGACCACCGCGGGGTACCCGGCCGGCCGGTCCCCGGGGGCGCCCGACTCGCTGGCCGGGATGCCGCTGCGGCCTTCGGTGGCGCCGCGCCAGTTCAGCGCGCCCCGCCCGGTGGTGGCGACGAAGCAGTCGAGGAACCGCGGCGTCTGCGCCCACGAGGTGCGCCGCACCTCGCCGTCGGTGATGACGTCGAGCCCGATGTCCTCCTGCAGCCGGATCGCGTCGATCGCGGCGTCGTTCAGCACCGCGGCGTCGGCGGGACTGCCCCGGCGGGCGGCGCGGACCACCGCGTCGTCACGGAGCAGGCTGCCGACCGTTTCCGCCCGCGTCGCGTCGTCGGTCTTGTTCACGTGCGCCTCCGGCAGTGCTCAGCGGATCTTGGCCAGCGCCGGCACCACCCGGGCCGGGTTCTCGTTGAAGATCTTGATCTTGTCCTCCTCGGTGAGGAAGTCGAACGAGCCGATGACCGGCACCAGGTCGTCGCTGGTGCGGCCGGTCTCCGGGCGGACCGCGCGGCCTGACCCGGGCGCCTCGGTGCCGAACAGCATCCGCGGCACCCCGCGCTGCTTGATCGCCGCCTCGAGGAAGTTCAGGTCGTAGCCGCAGGTGTCGTAGAAGAGGTTGCCGCTCAGGTCCTTCTGCGCGATGTGGTGGTCGGTCGGGATGAACCGGTCCAGGGCGCCGCCGCAGTGGCAGATGATGACCTTCAGCTCGGGGAAGCGGTCGAAGACGTCGCCGTGCGAGAGGAACTGGCCGGCCAGGTACTGCTCGGTGAGGAAGCCGAGCTGGTAGTTGTGCGGCACCACGCGGAACCGCGGGTCGAGGGAGTTCGTGCCGTGCACGATCAGCGGGATCCCGAGCTCCTGGACGCGCGTGTACAGCGGGAACCAGTACGGCTCGTGCATGCCCGGGGTCGTGCGGCGGCCGCCGGGGTCGGGCGAGGCGTAGACCGCGGCGAACCCGTGCTCGGTGACGCACCGGTTCAGCTCGGGCAGGCAGTGCGCCAGGTCGGGGGCGTCGGACAGCTGCGGCAGCATCGCGGCGCCGAGGAACCGGTCGGGGAACATCGCGCACTGCTGGCTGATCATGTCGTTGACGTACCTGGTCCAGGCGGGCAGCAGGTGCGGTTCCATCCAGCCAAGCACGAGGAACGGGCGCGGCCCGATGATCTGCACGTCGATGTTCCGCTCGTCCATGTACCTGGCGTGGCCGAGCGCGGCGGCGTGGAACTCCTCCGTGGTGACCCCCGCCGGGCCGGCCCGGTCCTGCCCGATGGGGGAGGGCATCGGGGTGTTCGAGCTCATCATGAGCGTCAGGAACGAGTTGGCGGCGAACGGTACCGAAACGTGGCCGTGAACGTCGAGCACGGGAACGTTGTGATACACGCGTGATCCTTTCGGTTGGCTGGCGGGGTCAGTCCCACCGCACGAAGGCCATCCCGGCGCCGGTTCCCGCCGGGGTCCGGTAGCCGGGCACGTAGTCGATGACGGTCGCCGACAGGTGCTCGAGCGCCCCGGCGGCGGCGATCCAGTTGAGGATCTCCGAGGTGCCGGAACGGAGCTGGTCGCGGGACAGCGCGCCGAGCACCCCGCCCCCGCCCCCCTCGTCGTCGTCTCTTGCTGTTATCGCGGCCAGCACCCGGCGGTCGAGTCCCTCGTCCACGACGAAGTGGCTGAGCCCGCCTGACGCGATGACCGCTACGCGGGCCGCGGTCTCCCAGCTCTCCACCGCGCGGCGCAGCGCCCGGCCGAGCTCGTGGCAGCGGGCGGCGGACGGCACGTTCGGCGGGTAGTAGGTGTTCACGAAGATCGGGACGATCGGCGTGCCCGCCGGCAGCCCGAGCCGGTAGCGGGGGAAGGTGAACGCGTGGCCGAGGCTGCGCCCGGCCGGCTGCTCCCTGACCACGGTGAGGTCGAAGTCGTCCCAGGCGAGCTGCTCGGCGATGTGCGCGCTCAGGTCCGCCTGGACCGGGTGGGTCTGCACGCGGTCACCGTGCGCGGCCCAGGACGCGGCGAGGATGCCCTTGGGCATGCGCTCGCGCGCCTCGCCGCTCACCGGCATGTCCACGAGCTCGCTGCCCGTGAAGCAGGCGAAGGTAGGGATGCCGTCGTCCCTGAACAGCTCCCGCTGGTCGTCGCCGATCACGATCGCGATGTCGGCCTGTGCCTTGGCCAGGTACGCGGCCAGCGCCTCGACCGCCTCCTGGCCCCGGCGGTACTTGGCGTCCCAGACCGCCGGCTCCAGTTCGCGTTCGAGGCCAGGATCGGCCGTCGCCAGCAGCTCGTCGTAGGTGTGGTAGCGGGCGTCCGTGCCGAGCAGGTACGGGTTGCGCCGGTCGCGTTCGGCATGATCGGGCCACATGTCGACCCCGGAACTCAGCTGAGGCGTGTGTGACGAGGCGATCCCGATCACGATCTCTGCCATTCCTGGCACCCCATTATCTAGCGGTAGCGAGCTCGAGCCGAGCAGGTCAGGTAGCGTTCACGCTAGAAAGCGGTCAATTGTGTGTCAACAGGTGTCCGGCGGGGATTGCCGCGCTGTGCCGCACGGACAAACCCCCGCGCGCCGCGTTGTGCCCTGCCGCGCTCCCGCCAAACCCGGATCACAGGCCGGCCGGCCCGGCGCAGCGGCCGGCCCCCTTGGTCGTCTCAGCCGGCCGAGCCGCCCGCGATCTCGTAGGACCACAGCTCGCTGCTGATGCCGACCGGCTTGGGCGCCTCACCCCCGGCCCGTTCGGCCGCCGACCGGTGCCCGTGGCCGAAGGCGGGGGAGTTCAGCCACGCCGCGAACGCGGCCTCGTCCCGCCACCGGGTCACCACCAGCCAGGTCGTCCGCTCGTCGGTCGGCTTGAGCAGCTCGAACCCCTCGAAGCCGTCCTGGTTGTCCACCGCGCCCGCCCGGGCGGCGAACCGCCGCGCCAGCTCGTCACCGCTGTCGGCGGGCACCGTGATCGCGTTGATCTTCACCACAGTCATGCCTTCGATCATGCCAGCCCGCGCGAAGGCGGCCGTGCCCGCAGTCCTATCCCGTCCAGGTGACGTCGAGGATGACCCTGGCGCCGCGGCGTGCCGCGTTATCGGTTTGCCGCACCGCGCCGCGCCGGGCCGCCCGCCATGGGGAGTATGCACGTCGAGGGGATCGCGATCTCGGGAAGTTAAGGGGCTGCGTCGCGCTCCCTCGGGTGCACGTCACCTGGTCAGGTGATGTGGGTGTGAGCAGTGCGGCAAGGGCGTGGCAGGCTGGCCGGTGCCCGGGCGGCTGCCCGGCGGGCGTCTCAGATAGTGGGACGGCATCGGGAACTTAGGACCCGGGCCGCAGCTTTATTGCCCGTTTTATACCGATTTCCGGATGCCGCTCGGGTCCTATCTTGGCAGCGTCCGCGGACCGCGCCCGGTATGGGTGGTTTGTCCGCCGGCAGGCTGGGCGGCTTAAGTCCCTGGCATTGAGGCTTATGCGAAACTCTCCTTGAAGAAGTAAAGCCCGATCACTGCTCGAAATGATGACTTAAAGGTCTTCAGCGGCCGACGGTAGTCGGTGAAGAGAATCCGCCATGTCTTCAAGTTCGCAACGGCGCGCTCGACCGGCGCACGGAAGGAACTCACCTGATTGTTCCATTCGTGTTCCCATCGCAGTAGCTTCC